>JAFDGZ010000012.1 GCA_019309045.1 Deltaproteobacteria bacterium
TGGAAAAGCGTGGTGGCAAGAGCGGCCACTACCGCAGAGATGCTACATGAATTGCTCCACTTTTGTTCTTTACTTGTGGCAGAAGGTGTGTTAAACGTACGTTTTCCAAATAGACGTGGGAGACAAGGCTAGATGGATCAAGAAAAGCTCGACTACTTTCGGCAGATACTCACAGAAAGAATGCAAGAACTTCTTGCAGAAGCCGAGAAAACGGTTACTGGCATGACCTCGAGTGGTGAAAATTATCCTGATCCTACTGATCGAGCCTCTCTTGAGTCAGACCGGAATTTCATGCTGAGAATACGCGACCGGGAGCGCAAGCTTCTCTCGAAGATTACCAGTGCTCTCGAGCGTATTGATTCAGGGGAGTTCGGTATCTGCGAGATGTGTGGCGATGACATAGGTGAAGAGCGTCTGAAGGCGAGGCCCGTGACCACCCTTTGCATCAACTGCAAGAAAAAGCAGGAAGCCCTCGAGAAAGCTCGTGGATTATAACTGCTGGCCGCATTCTTATCTGGAGTATCCGTACTGTGCCGCCCCCACCATGGGGACGCTGCCTGCTGGACGCACCCGGGCGCTTTCTGGGGAGAACAACCTCGCTGCCATGCCGCCCTCAGCCATCATTCAACCCGCGGTGAGTACTCATAGCCATAAGTCTCTGGAAATGCTTCATGCCCTGGCCATGTTTCACGTGAAACAATCCAGGTAATCAGCAAGTTCACCTCGACAAATTCCCCCGGACTCTTGCTTTGTCAAGATCTTCTCTAAGAGCAGTCAAACAACAAGACAACATTATACCCCGTGCTACCTGCCGGGCCAGCCAGGTCCTGCGATTTAAATGACGAACTCATTTACCCGGGACCTGGTGCTGAGTGAATAATTGCTTCCTGGTAAATTACCAGAATGCGTCACTGTATTTGCGAATCGAAGCACTAGGCCTGTTCTTTTTCTACGAGACTTCGCAGCCGCTTCTCCACGAGATGCTCCACTAGGTGCGGCAGAGGTTCCGGTGAGACGCCAATCACCTCCACGTTTTCCTGGGTCAAAGGCAGCAGAAACTTGGCAGCCGCACTGCTGGCCACAGCAGCTGCCATGGCCGCAGTTAGTTCTCCCATCATTGAGTTTGCCAGCACAATAGAAATTGGCCCCACTATTACATCCACATGGGGTACTGTAACCACCACGGCATTCTCACCTGTTGCCCCTCTATTGGCCCTCGCTTTCATCATCTGGGCCGTGGCAATAGCATTGGTCCCCAGGGCAATCACTTCCACCCGTTCTTCGAATGCTTCCTTGATTTTCTTGATCAAGGCGGACCCTATTCCCCCACCCTGCCCATCAATAACACAAATTCTCATCACGAAACTCCCTGCTCCAGAAAGGGCAGCCAGCAAGGTGCACATCTGGCAGCTTTGAGGAGCGATATCCCACCTAACGAGTCATCTCCCTTTTTCCCAGGGCCTTACCTGCGACCTTTTTTGCCGGCTACACGAAAATACTACAAGTACCCATTGAGAACAAGGGGCGCTTCTTGGTGATCGCTGTCTGTTGTCTGTATGTTCCTGCCCGCTCGCAGCGAAGAGCAAACCAGGAGATTACTGTGAGGGTACCTTGTGGCTGCTGACTTTCGCCGTCCTCCGGGCATTTCTTGGCATCCAGACAGGTCAAGCTCTTGACTGCAGATCTGAGGGAGCGGTAGGATTGACAGGTGAGTGCGGCGACGACAGCTGATAAAATTTGTTACTGCCCCTCTTACCATACTGGCAAACAGCAATGGTCGAGCACTGCCCACACATGAGGGCCTGCCTGGTGATGCCGCCAGATTTTTCGAGCAGCTCAGGATGATGTGCAGGAAATTGTCACAACCTTGCCAGCAGAATCGCCGTAGGGCAAAATAATTGTAATGGGGTGCTACATGAGATTGAGCAGAGCACAATTGTGGATCAGCCATCTCCTCCTTGTCCTGTTGTTGCTTGTCTCAGCATGCGCTGAAAAGCGCCCGGTTCTCTATCCCAATGAACTGTTCAAGAAGGTTGGCAAGACAGTGGCCCAGAAAGACATTGATGAATGTCTGCAGAAAGCGAAACTTTCTGGTCTCAATTACGGTGGGGGGGAACGGGTGCTCAAACGAGCTGCCGGAAGCGCTGCAATTGGCGCTGCAGCCGGAGCAGCCACCGGGGCTGTGCTGGGCAATGCTGGCAGGGGTGCTGCTGTGGGTGCTGCCGGAGGAGCAGCAACCGGGGCAACGCGCGGCGTGCTCAGTTCCGCTGAACCTGACCCTCTTTTCCGCAATTTCGTTGACAAGTGCCTCCGCGACAAGGGATACGAACCAATAGGCTGGCGCTAAGCCAGCCAACTCCAATGCTGGCAGCATCGACAGACTGTTTTTCTCGGACAGGCCGATATGGCTGGCTCGCACAGGCTGGCAGTGCTCCTGACAGGCTTACTGAGGCTGCCCAAGTGAGCAGAGTCTAACTCGCCGCCAGGACATGTTCAATATTCCAGCCCGTCTCTGAATGCGTACCAGTCAATAAGCATGTCAGCCATGGCCCTGAACACCCGGGTGGTCTGCGGATGGCCACACCCCAGGTCATTTCCCAGCTCCCTTACAAGCCGGCGGGCACGCTCTTCTAGGGCCCTGATCTTTTCGTCTGCCTCGCCTACCTGTTCCAGGATGTCAGATCCCTCAGCGAGCATTTCTCTGAACTGCTCCGGCCAGGCCCTGGCATCTGTCAGCTCTTCCAGCAGGCCGTCTATCGCCTCTCGCCTTGAAGCCATGTCTGCACCCCTCAGCTCTACAGAGTCTCCATGATACCCTTGAGATGCTCGACGAGGACCTTGTTTTTGGGATCTAGATAATCTGGCAGCTCTGCGGGTATCTTGCCATATCTCGCCAGTCTGCCGCTTTCCAGTTCTACCAGACTTGTCCAGAGAATCAAGCATTGTCCCCGGATGCTGTCGGCTACACTCTGGACATGTGGTTCCAGCTGGAGATCCTCCCTGATATGGAGAAGCTTCTCTTGCATACTGCTCACCGTTGCCAGTATATTTTCTCTCTGTGTTGCCGTGAGCCGATTGCTTTCCTGATAAAAGACAGAGCGCACTTCTCGACCTTCCGCCCACTGGCACACTCCGCAGAGAGCTTGGTCTAGCAGTCTGAGAGTGGTTGTGATGCCGCGCCTGTGATTTTCTGTCAGCCCAAGAGCACGAATGTTTGCCATACCGTTCCTTCCGAGAGCCTAGACCGAGCAAGAGCAAAACGTCCTTCGAATCTTCGTCCACATACAAAGGTAACACAGAACTCATTGGTTTCTGTCAATTTCCCTCTCCATTCCAGCATTCCATCCAAGCTTCCCAGCCAGGCCTGGAGATTCCAAAAAATTTGTAGCCTCAAGATTTATGATGTATCATATCCTACACGCAATGCTCAACATCCGGGCTACTCCACATCGGCACATCGTTCTTTTGACTGCTTCGACAGTGGCATGTTAATAGAGGAAACTCCATGGGCTCAACCGGGCGACAGGCCCCCTGTTTGGGACTATAGCGGAGCCACCAGCTCATAGTGCGATACTGGCCAGGTTCGAGTTCGTCTTTACCGTGTGAGCATCCAACTTTGAAAGCATAACAAGGTTTTCATAACTACAAGGAGGGTCTCATGTACGAGCAGCTTTTTTCACCATTGACCGTGGGCGGCTTGCGCTTCAAGAATCGCCTGACCATGGCGCCTCTCTATCTAGGTTACGCCAGCGAAGGCGGCAGCGTGAGCAGACTTCTCCTGGAGCACTATAGTCTCATGGCCCAGAGCGGCGTTGCCCTCGTGGTGGTGGAAAACGCTACCATTGACCACCCTGCTGGCAGCGGCAGCAACCGCACTCTTCGCGTGGACACCGACGACAATTTGTCAGGCCTGGCGCAGCTGGCCAAGACCATAAACAGGCAAGGCGCCCTGTCCTGCCTGCAAATCAACCACGCAGGACGGTTTGCAGGTGCTGACGCGCAGCCGCTGGCCCCTTCGGCAGTGGAGACTTTTGGCCGCAGGCCCAGAGCCCTCAGCAAAGAGGAAATCGAGGATATTGTAGCCCGGTATGCGCAGGCCGCCGTCAGGGTGAAGAAGGCTGGCTTCCACATGGTGGAACTGCACGGCGGCACTGGCTACCTCCTCGCCCAGTTTCTTTCACCCAGAACCAACAAGAGAGACGATGAATATGGCGGCACCCTGGAAAACCGCTTGAGATTTCCACTTGCTGTAGTGGCTGCAGTGAAACAAGCAGTGGGCGATTTTCCTGTTGGCTATCGCTTTCTTGCCGACGAATGGCTTCCCGACGGCCTCGGTCTGGAAGAGTCGAGGCAAATAGCCGGAGAGCTTGCCAATGCCGGGGTGGCCTACCTCTCTGTCATGGGCGGCACCTATGAGTCTTTCTTTCTGCCAGAGATAGTCGAGAAATCGAAGAAGGAGGGCTATATGGTTGATCTGGCTGCAGCCGTCAAGAGCCAGGTCAACATTCCGGTGATTACTGCAGGCAGAATAGCCTCTGGAGCTCTCGCTGAAAAGATCATTGCCCAGCAGCAGGCAGACCTCATCGGTCTGGCGCGGGTACTCTGGACTGACCCCCAATGGCCGGACAAGGTCAGAGAGGGAAGAGAGAGCGACATACTCCACTGCGACCCGGAGTGCGACACCTGCATGCAGCTGGTCATGAGAGGAAAGCCAGCATTTTGCGTCCAGTGGCCGCACAGCAAGATGCAGCTCTGGAAGGAAAAGTACGAGTGAAGCCATGCCAGCCTGGCAAAGTTCTATCCGCAAAAAAGCCATGACCTAATTGCAAAATATCTGTAAACTCGCTTGCTGACAACAACGCTTCAACCCTGGGAAAATCGGAGTCTCAATGCCGCCACAACCACCCCTGGGAGCTGGGCGAAGCAGCTTCAATCTACTGGATTCTGACAAGCTGTTTACCTCACTCCCGCTCTTCGAACGGCAGGAAGTACTCGATATTGGCTGCGGTCGCGGCGAGTATGCCCTGGCTCTGGCTGCAATCGTTGGTGACAGGGGACGGGTGCACGCCCTGGACCTCTGGCAAGAAGGAATCCGCTCGCTCCGCGAGCAGGCTGCTGCCAGAAACCTCCGCAACCTCGACACCTATGTGGCTGATGTGGGGAAGAGAATCCCGCTTGCAGACAACAGCATTGATCTTTGCTTTATGGCCACGGTATTTCACGACCTGGTGACGGAAAACGTTGCCACTGCTGCCATCTCCGAAATCACCAGGGTGCTCAAAGCAGAGGGATGGCTTGCCATAGTTGAGTTCAAGAAGATCGAAGGGGGACCCGGACCACCCGCAGCTGTCAGACTTGCACCCGAGCAGGTCGTTGAGATCATCAGCCCCTTTGGCTTCCGCCAGGAACAACTTGTCAATGTTGGCCCCTATAACTACCTCCTCACTTTGCGGCGCACTCGATTGGAGTCCAGCAGATGAGCAAACCTGTTGAAGTAAATGAGCTGCCACCCAGGTACTCTTGCTTCTCGAGGCAAGTGCAGCAGAGCGCCACTGCCCAGATAGCCCAGTAACAGGGCCATGTCTGTGCGGCTCGTGCTGCCGCCCTCACTCATCTGCTGAAAAAATGTCTCATCTTCACCGAGATGTTCTAACCTGAGCCGCTGAGGGTTCTGGAGAGGCATTATAATGGCCTGGCAAAAAGGCATACTCGTTGTGGCCGCCTATATTATAGGCTCCATTCCCACGGGCTATCTTATCTGCCGCTGGAGGGCTGGTCTTGATCTCAGGCAAAGCGGCAGCGGCAACATTGGTGCCACCAATGTTGCCCGCACCCTGGGTGTCCGCTGGGGTGTGCTGGTTCTTCTGCTCGATATGGCCAAAGGTGCCCTGCCCGTGAGTCTGGCACTGCTTCTTGGGTACGCTCAACCAGAATCCAGGGCTACCTGGGCAGCACTTGCAGGCTCTGCTGCGTTCCTGGGCCATATTTATTCTCTGTTCTTGCACTTTCGGGGAGGCAAAGGCGTAGCCACTGCCTTTGGGGTCTCTCTGCTGCTGATGCCGCAGGCAGCTCTTGCTGCCCTGGCTATCTTCTCATTCGTGTGCTGGAAGTGGCGCTATGTGTCCCTGGCATCTTTGCTGGCATCTCTGTCTCTGGTTTTCTGGGCAGCTTTGTTCAACTATCCTCGAGCCTTTCTTGCCCTGACTATTCTCTTCGCCCTGCTCATTACCATAAGACACAGAGAAAACCTCAGCCGCCTGCGACAGGGCAGAGAACACAGGTGGTGACGGCCACCTGTGCCGGAAATTGCCAGCAAGACATGCCCCATGCCCAGGAGTGAACCGCCGTATCAGAGGCACCTCCGCCAGAATCAGCCTTACTGAAGGCAGACCTGCATTGGCCTGGAGGCTGCAGAGGGCAACAGGCTGCAAACCATGCTCACCGCCCCTGACACCTGGAGTCAGCAGCACAAAAAAGCCACCATATTCCTGGTGGCAACTGTCAGTTCGAAACTCAGGCGGCTTGCAGTCCTAGACCGCCTCAGTCATTGTCGGCTTTGCTTGTCGAGGTCGAAAGAGGAGAACCGGCTTCTCACTGTGCCGGACTATCTTTTCAGAAACGCTGCCCAGCAGCCACCTGCCCACACCGGTCCTGCCGTGAGTTGACATGGCAATGAGATCAATGTCATTGCGGATGCTGTGGTTGAGAATCTCCTGCGCCACATCGCCATAGCGCACGCTGCTTTCTACCTCAAAGCCTTCCGCCCACAGCTCTTCCTGAATCCTGGTTAGATAGGTCTGCGCGCCTCTCATTACCTCTACTTCTGCATCGGTTGAATCCTTCCCCGGAAAGACATGCGCTCTGCACACCCGCAGCAGCACAATACGCGCCCCTAAAGCCCTGGCCAGCTCCTTGATCTCCACCAATATCGCTTCTGCAAGCTTCGACCCGTCTAGAGGAACAAGAATCGTCCGATACATTGGAAATTAGCCTTTTTCTATGGCGCCACCCGGAGCAACCGTAGTCTTGAATTCCGTCTCCACGTCAGCAATGGCCAGTTGTCATCGCAACCACCTCTGCCAAAAGGCACTCTACCCGTTAATCATATCATCATCCACATGCAAATATATAGTCCTTATGCCTAAATAACATGCAACGGGCCAGCCACGCATGAAAAAAGCAGCAAAACAAAAAGGCTGTTTGTCCACTAGAATTTACTGCACCAGCCTACAATTTGCGCCATCTTTGTTGCCGCCGCCTTTCTTTTTTCGATCGACGCCTGGCAGGACCTTTCTTGCGTGTTCCTCGCTTCGGCTCCCACCTTTCCGGCTCCTCTTCTTCCCCTTTTTCTACCACCAGGAAAGCCATCTCCATTCTCGCCTCGAACTCTTCAGAATCTATGGCCACAGCATCGCAGGACTCAACGTAGCCAGCCAGGTCGCGGTCCGATGTTACCACCGTGAGTTTGGCCCTGTACTTGCGGCACATGCTCTTGATTACTTCATCTGCTGTCTCGCCTGGAGCTGAGTAAATGATGCTGATTCCTTTTTCCCGGCCCTGTTCTCTACCCAGATGCACCTTGTGGGCCCCATCAAAGACCACAGTAATTCTGCAGCCCTTCAGCTGCTTGTAGCGGCGCAAGCTTTCCAGCAAGGAATTTCGACCGAGCTCCAGGGCCAGCTCGTCCTGAGGACCAAAACGGGACGATCTTCTGATCAAGTTGTAACCGTCGATGAGGAGATGCAGTGCCATTGTGCTGTACTCAATGACCGTATCTGCATTGTGTTTCCAGGCAATCCCAAAGCAGCACATCTGCTCCAAGGGGCAGCAACTTTTCAGCAATGCAGCGGCACAGGCAGCCTCCCGGGCAATTACCCTTAAGACCCTTAAGCAGCCTCCGGTAGTAAACTCGCCGTCCTACACCGGATATTGCAGGTTATTTCGCCTTGTGCTGCTAGTGTTCTACTTCGAACTCCCTTTTTCGCAAATAGAGCATACGAATAAGTTCATATTCGAATGGTGTGCCTGTAGCATAGTAGCGGAAACTCTGCTGATGCCTGGTATCAATAGCATCGAGCACCGTGACGCCCAGCTGTATCTGCCAGTTGAGATCGGCTTCGTCCATGACAGCGCCGGTGATATAGCTGTAGCTTACCACGTCCACGGCCAGCCCCCCGGCGTCTCGCAAACTAGAGGGGCCAAACACGGGAAGGACCAGATAGGGCCCCGGACCCATGCCGTAGAAACCAAGTGTCTGGCCGAAATCTTCATTCTGTTTGCGGATCTCCAGGGCTGTGCTCACATCCAGGAGCCCTGCCGCTCCAATGGTGGTGTTCAGCAGTATTCGCGACAGGGTAATGCCGAACTTCTGCATTTTGAATTGCAGCAGAGAGTTGATCAGGGTGGTGATCTCGTGCACGTTGTTGTAAAAATTAGACACACCCTTCTGGGTAAAATCGGGTGTTATGAATTCGTAGCCTCTGACAATGGGCAAAAAGACATACTGGTCAAACAGGGCGTTGAATATGTAAATGCGCCGGTTCATCCCTTCCCAGGGATCATAGGCATCGATAGGATATTTGACCCCCTTCTTGACAAACTCGCTCACCGGCCGCTTCGGCGGAATCTCCGGTTCTTTCTGTACTGGTGTGGAGGCGCAACCATATCCGAGAAAACCAACCAGCAATACCATAAGCATTCCAGCAACGGCAGATCTGGGTACGCCATTGATCATTGCCCTGCCCCCCTTTCATTCCTGAAGAAGCCGACTATGTAATTGATGTTGTTCTTCTCGGCAATATTGCCGCAATGGCCGCCGTTGGGATAGATCTTTGCCCGGGCCCCGAATACCTTGACAAGATAGTCCAGCTCCCCGGGAGCCAGGATAATGTCGTCTTCATTGGTAACCAGGCCAATCTTTCTTGCTCTTTGCAAATACAGTTCAATGCTCTTCAAGCTCATACTCTCGATAAGAGCCTCTTTGCTGATCCCAGGATGTTGCGAGGCAAAATATGGGTAGAAGAGGCCGTCGAAATAGTCTTCGAAACTCGTCCTGGCTGCCACCTTGACGTAATCGGTAAGGGGATCTGTAGCTGACAACACCCGGTTCTTGGGAACAATAAAACCAGCATTGCTCATGACATCGGCAGCAAAGACCATGTTTTCTGAAGAGATCCGAAAGGAGATGCCGATAAGCGCGGCCAGAAACTCTTCTGAAGGAGGTCCCTTTTTCCGGTAGACATCATAGAGAAAGTTTTCGGTAAACTCTATGTAACCCATTAATTTGTATGTCTCAGACAAGCGCCGCATCATTTCTTCCCAGAACTCATAGAAATGATCCAACCCACCAGGTATATTGTCCTCCAGCATGCCATCCAATATTTTCACCGAGTTGTAGAGACTGACGGGCGGGTTGATCATCAAGACCTTGCGAAAATTGAATCTTCGCCTGTCTTCATCCAGCTTTGCCACAAAGGCAGCTTGCGCTGCTCCCAGGCTGTACCCGGTGAGATAGAACTCCGACACCTTGATTTTGTCTTTGACCTGCTCCCAGGCAAGCTGCATCACCCGGTAAAGATCGCGAGAATCCTCTATGAGATTGCCAGGCACACCACTTTTCGAGGCCGTAACGATGAAATTGAAATAGGTGGGAGAAGAAAGGCAAATCACGTGAAAACCGGCTTGATAGAAGGCTTTCTGCAGCACCCGCATTTTGGCAGAGTAAAAACTGGCCCCGGTGCCGGCAATTACAAAAATCAGGGGGGCTTCCCCTTTTTGCGAGGAGAACGAGTACCTGAACTTGTTCTGATACCAGAAAACCCCAGGGATCTTGCGTTCTGCGAACACAGTCAATTCCATCATCTTGCTGGGTATCTTTTCGGGCAGGGCTGCTCTATACAAACTCGGCGTTCCCAACACCGTGGCCTCGTAGCCATTGATGAAGGGATAGTCGTAAACACTCGCCCAAGCCGTGGAGGTCAACAACAGGATGAATAGCATCAAGAGCAATTTTCTCATCTTTCCCTCCCTGAAACATGTCGGTTGTTGTTCACCAACCCTCCTGAGGTGTTCTTGAACACCTATCCAGGTACGCAGCCGCCTGGCCAAAGCTGCCCTTTCCCAGCCCCCTGCAAGACCCACCCGGGTGGCAGCCTTCACCAGGATGCCGTTGTAACCAGTTGCCTGCTCAGTTATTGCGCCCTGGCAATCTCCAACTGTTTGATCTGTTCGACAACCTGTTGACTCAAGGCGGCGAGAGCTCTACTTTCGGCTGCAACCAGGGCTTCATAACTGCTGGCAGCCACCGGCTCTCTTACCACGGAATTCTTCACAGCCAGCACCCCTGTTGCCTCTCTGCCCCGCACTGTCCAGCTCACAGAGAGCACTACATTTCCTGCCAGTTCACCATCGAATCGCTGCACATCAAAGGCGACCCGGTAGTCGGGAGTAAAGTAGCTTTCCCACGGATAGACCGCCACCTTGCTAGTGCCGAGGAGCTGCGAGATATTTTCCCCAATTACTCGCAAGAAATCTTCCCGCAAAGATCCTCCCCATCGATGAGATTCAGACAGGTTCACCATGTTGGGACTGGTGCGGATCACAATCTGCGGCCTTTCCAGCAAAGCAGGCAATCGCACTGGCCCAACGCCTACGGCGACCTCTCTATTCGCTGCCGCCTGCAGAGAGCCTTTCTCCAATCCCTGCATAGCATCCAGGGTGTAAAACTTCACGGGAGCTTGAGTACTTCTGCACGCCGGCAAGCATATGGTTACAAGGGTAAAGGCGAAAGCCACTGCCAGAAACCATATCCTTTGCTTCATCTGCTTTCTCCTTTGCCAAAAATCAGAGAATCTGGATGGCGCTCCAGGTAATCGGCCAATATGCTGAGAGAATGGGCGGCTCTGGCCAGTTCTTTCAAGGCACGTTTGAGTTCATACTGTAAAGCAGAATCGGAATTGATCGCACTTTCCACCCCGGCCACAGCCTTTTCCGTCTGGTCCAGGATGGAGCTCACTTTGGGGGCGAGATCATTGTTGACATTCGCCGCCAACTGCTGCGTCTGCACAAGAGTCGCCTTCAGGGCCCGGACAGTTTCCAGCAGGTCAGGCGCGGTCATCAGCCGCCGCGTCCCCTGCACTGTATCACGCAAGTCGCTGCCTATCTGCTCAATTGGTACCTTTTCCAGTTTTGCAACTATATTTGTCAAACGACCAGTGATCTGCTCCAGAGGAGACGGCAGCGTGGGAATCTCTGGATAGCGGCCCTGCAGCTTGACCAGCTGCACAGGTGGGGTATCGGGATGCATGTCCAGGTCCACATAGAGCTCGCCGGTGAGCAGACTCCCGGTCTTCAACTGCGCCCTGAGCCCTTTCTCCACTAATTTCTTGAGCCGGCTGCCCGGATCCATGGTCTCTTCACCTATGAATCTTATCCTCTGGGGCTCTATCTGAATCAGCACGGGAATGTAAAAAGCCACATCCTGCTCCCGATATTCCAGACCTATGTCAACAACCTTTCCCACCTTGATGCCCCGAAATTCCACGGGTGCACCTCGTGAAAGGCCTCGAACCGAGCCCTTGAAATTCAGCAGGAAATAGCGCTTATCCTCATAGCTTTTTTCATAGATGCTGCGGCGATTCTTGTAAAGTTTGAATACATGACCTTCTTTTACAGGACCACCCGCTTCGAGATCCATGGGCGTATCAAAGGCAATGCCACCGATCATCATGCTCACAAAAGACTCGGTATCCAGCCGAATTCCATTGGCGTCCACGGTCAGATCTATACCGCCGGCATTCCAGAAGCGGGTATTGCTGTGGACGCGCTGGTCGTGAGGTGCGTGAACGAAAACCTCGATATGAACGCTCCTGCCATCCTCGTCAAGCTTGTAGCTCACTACCTCCCCCACTTTGATCTGCCTGAAATAAACGGGAGAACCAATGTCCAGTGAACCGAGCCGGTCCGCCCGCAAAAGGAAGCTGCGCCCGGGCTCGCCGCTGGTAACCACCGGCGGGATCTCCAATCCCTTGAAGCTGTACACTGGCTCTTCCCCTTTCACCGGCTCCATACCGATATAGGCCCCTGAAAAAAGCGTCCCCAGGCCTGTAACTTTACCGGCAGCCACCCGGGCCCGCACCACCCAGAAGCGGGTCTTTGCTGACAGGTATTTCTCCGCGCCCTTGACAAGTTCCGCAGTAACCACCACGTGAGAAAGGTCTTTGCTCAGAGTTATGTTTTCCACCGTGCCAACTTCAACCTCTTTGTATTTGATCTTGGTCTTGCCGGCCTCGAGCCCCTCGGCCGTCTTGAAGGTGATGGTAATTGTCGGACCCTTCTCTGTATAAGCCTTGTACGCCAGCCAACCTCCTATGAGAGCGGCCACCAGGGGGATCAGCCAGACAATGGAAAATGATCTCTTGCTGCTGACAACTGCCTCTGGCACATCCGCAGACACGGTCCCCTCTCTCGGTTCCTCATTCATCCTCTTTCTCCATTGCGTCCCAGATGAGCCTGGGATCAAAATTCATGGCGGCAAACATAGTGAGAACCACCACCGCCGCAAAGTATACTGCAGCCGGCCCGGCCTCGATACTTGCCAGAGCACCAAGTTTCACCAGGGCCACCAGAATGGTGACCACATAAATATCCACCATGGACCAGCGACCAACCGCTTCAGTAATGCGGTAGAGGCGCGTACGGTCTCGCGGCCGCCAGCGAGACTTCTTCTGAACAGAAATCAATAAATATGTGAGGATAATCAGCTTTAACACCGGCACAAAGATACTCGCAAAGAAAATCACCGCGGCTATTGGCCACATTCCGGTAGCAATGAAATAGAGTACACCGCTCAGAATGGTGTCGGCTTGTGTCTTCCCCAGGGAGGTAACAATGGTAATGGGAAGTACATTGGCTGGAATGTAAAAGATAAACGCCCCAATAACCAGGGCCCAGGTCCTTTGAATACTGTTCGGTTTTCGCTGATGGATTACTGAACCGCAGCGCGGGCAGATGTATTTGCCTCTGGTAGCCGGCCGGACCTTGCTGACCAGATGGCAGCTCTGGCAGCCGGCAAGGCAAGCCTTTTGTGCCGTCAAGGAAAAGCCGTTCATTTTTCTATTGCCACTCTCTCCCAAACAATATGAGGGTCCAGGGATGCAGCAGCAGCAGCCAACACAAAGATCAGAATGGCGAAAGAGTAAAGAGCAAGACCAGGGACAATACTCGCCATCTTGGCAAGCTTGACTACGGATACCAGGATGCCGAGCATGAATACTTCCATCATTCCCCAGGGTTGCATGCTGCGGACGCAGCGAAAAATTATGGCAAGCCCCGGGGGCGTCTTGTTGAACTTCAGCGGCCCCAGCACATAGACCATCCCCAGGAGCTGCAGCAGGGGAATCAGGATGGTAGTAACAAATACCAGCACAGCCAGCTCCGGCATACCCTGGGCAGAGAGCTCTCTGATACCGGTGAAAAGAGTGGTCTCCTGCACCAGGCTGCCGCTTTTCAATGCTAGAAATGGATAGGTGTTGGCCACTACAAAGAGAATTATCCCAGCAATAGTAAACGACAGGGTGCGGTCCAGGCTGTGGCGCTTGTGCTGAAGGAGGATCCCGCCGCAGCGACTGCATCTGGCCACCCCTCCTGGCGGCAATGGCCGCACTCGCTGCAGCAAGTCACATTCGTGGCAGGCAATTATTGTATCTGAATGCATCTCTTTCCCTGCAGCTTCAATTTACCCCAGGTGCGTGCTGCTGGGGCACTTGCATGCTATATTCCGGCTAACATAGATTGCTGACCAAGGAGGTCGAGAATCCGCTGCAGATCCTCATCCGAATAGAATTCGATCTCAATCTTCCCCCGTTTTCCTCGGCGGCTGATCTTCACCCGGGTGCCGAAGTAACGGATTAGTTGATCGGTAACCGCCCGAAAGTGGTCATCTTGCTGAGGTACGCTTTTCCGTTTCCTGCCCTTTTTCAACAACATTTGCACGAGTTTTTCAGTCTCCCGCACAGAGAGGCCGCGCTGGACTACCACATCGCGTGCCTGCAGCTGCAGGCTCTGTTCCCGCAGAGCCAGTAGACAACGAGCATGCCCCATACTCAAGGTACCTTCCAGTAAATCATTTCTTATTTTTTCGGGCAGCTTCAACAAGCGCATCATGTTGGCAACTGTAGAACGGTCCTTGCCGATCTTCTTTGCTATTTCCTCCTGGCTCAGGTTAAAGTCCTTGCTGAGTCGTTGATAGGCCTCAGCCTCCTCCACTGGATTCAAATCCTTGCGCTGGATGTTTTCGATCAGGGCAATTTCAACGGCTTCAGGTTCGGCACTCTCTCTGATGATCACTGGGACCCTCTGCAAGCCGGCAATCTGTGCAGCCCGCCAGCGTCTCTCTCCTGCAAGCAGCTGGTAGCCTTGCTTACTCCGCCGAACAAGCAGAGGCTGCAAGATGCCTTTCTCTCGAATGGAATTGACCAGTTCATCCAGGGCCTTGTCGCGCACATGTTGCCTTGGTTGATAGGGATTGGGAGAAATTTCTTCGATCTCACAGAAGAAAAACTGGTCTCCTCCCCTGGAAAGCACATCCGCATCGGGTATGAGTGCACCCAACCCCTTGCCTAATCCTTTTTTCTTAGCAGCAGCCATGTTGCCCCCAGAATTTCGTGATTAATTCTCATGAAGCCAGGCTCTTCCTCTCACTCCCTATTGATAGAGACGCACTCTAGACAGCAGGCAGCACCATTCTGCCCACTGACCATCAGCAATACAGCCACAAGGTGAGGCCTCAGCAGCAACTCTCTGCTCAATGCACTGCGAAGAACTGTTTGCCATCCTGATTGGCTTCATGCCTGAAACGGCACCGCCGCCGCAAACAGTGGGGAACTGGTTCTCTGGAATATGAGGCCAAAGTTGCCAGATGCTTCCTCAGGAAACAGCGCGAGCAGTTGAATGATGTACTTTTCTGTGGACTACGACATTCTTGCTGGCTAGAACAGAAGGAAACCGAGACCTTGTTCTTCTCCTGCTGGCCTCCTCAAGCACGAAGGACAAGGAGAATTTCGCAATCTCCTGAAAGTCCCCCCAGATTCCTTTCTTTCTGAGCTGGACCTTCCGGCACCCTCTTCTCTACTATTCTTCCCGGGTACTCTAGAGTCCGATAAGTGCTTCATTCAATCTCCAATTTTGAAACTGTCGCCATTTCAAGTCATCACCAGGAAACAACTTTCCTTAGAACACTCTGTTTTCACTCAGCTCGGCAGCCCGCGGGGCGCAGCGCGCTCACCTCCCGTGCGCCGCGGCTCACCGTCACTTCCTTCTCGCTGCATCAGCTCCTTGGCCAGTTCCAGGTAAGAGCGGGCACCCTTGCAATTGATATCATAAAGGAGCGCTGGCTCCCCATGGCTGGGACTCTCACTCAGCCTGACATTCCTTGGTACCACCGTGTTGAACACCCTGTCCTTGAAGTGCTTTCGCACCTCCCCGGCCACCTGATGACACAGGTTGTTGCGCACATCGAACATGGTGAGCAGGATGCCTTCAATGGACAGCCTGGGGTTCAGAGTGGTCTTGATGAGTTGGATGGTCTTCAGCAGCTGGCTCAAGCCCTCCATGGCATAGTATTCACATTGCAGCGGAATAATCACACTGTCTGCAGCAGTAAGGGCGTTCACAGTGAGCAATCCCAGGGATGGCGGACAGTCCAGTATAATGTAATCGTAAAGGCTGACAAGGGGGCGCACCTGTTCCCCCAGCACTTTTTCCCGCCCGGGCATTTCCTGAAGTTCGATCTCGGCTCCTATGAGCTCCATGTGGGCCGGAATAATGTGCAGGTAACTGAGGGCAGTACTGTAGACGGTCTCGGATGGTTCCGTTTCATTGATCAGCAGTTGGTAAAGATTCTTGCGGATGTGCTCCCGCATCAATCCCAGGCCGCTGGAAGCATTTCCCTGCGGATCACAATCAATCAAAAGGGTCCGCCGTTCCGCCACTGCCAGCGATGCCGAAATGTTCACCGCAGTGGTGGTCTTGCCCACGCCGCCCTTTTGATTGGCTACTGCTACGATCTTGGCCATTGCAGCCCTCGACTAAATCAATCGCCGTTCCCTCCAACTGTCACGGCAATAGATATTACAACATATTGTGTATCCTATTAAAATGGCACGCCTTAATGGCCAGCATATTCGCCTGGCCGTCCCCAAAATAACACACCGACTCTGTTTTTGAAAGAGGAATACCACCCTATTTTTTCTCTCACCCGCGGCCAGCTGTACATCGCATCTGCAGACAGTCCCCTGCCAAAATGTTTCACGTGGAACACTTTTCTCATCCATGTGCACCACTATCAAACGACTCACGGCTAGCATCATGCAGAGAGTTGCCAAATCCGCCTGGACAGGCATCAGACAGATTGCGCCAGCGCTGAGCACTGCAGAGCCATCCTAGAGGACCACTGGAACCATCCCTCCATCCTCAACCACAGTCATCCTGAGGCTCGCTTCATGAAAAACCCGGATCAAGATACTTGTATTTTTAAACAAAAAGATCTAAGCTGCCAGCAATGACAGAAAATGTCTTGAAGCCTTTACATTTGCTTGTTCGTTGTGATAGCATGCATTCCTGTTTTTTCCTTGCGGAGAGCCTGTCGAGCCATCCCTCTAGGGGCATGGGTCTATATTATATGCTACAAAACATGATCGAAGCGCACCTAGCATTTGCTACAATCTCCTGCTACAGTAGCCTTGCTCTGGAGGTCTTGCCCCTCGGTGAAGTCAGCTCACTGGAGCATGGGGCGCCTCTACCGCCAGTTTCAGCAGCAGATAACAAGCAGTTCCCATATGTGTCTGTTATTTCAGCGATATCAGACGATCTCTTCAGAAACTCCTGCAGAGTTGGCTATAAAGCAAAGAACCATCATTTGATCAAGAGGAGGACTACTCATGAAAACCAGCAAGACACTGTCGTTACTTATCCTTAGCCTATTTGCCACAGCTGCCTTGGCCTTCACACCCCCGGCTGCCCTGGCAGCAGACGTCTCCATAGGCGCAGGTGCAGGAGTGGTACCTGATTACGAGGGCTCAGATGACTACGAAGTGGTGCCTGTGCCATATTTGACGGTAAAGTGGGACAACAATATGTCTCTAGATCTGCTCGGCAACAAAGCAAAGGCAAATCTTCTTCCTTCTCCGACCTGGAAACTCGGACCGATTTTCCAGTACATAAAACAGCGGGATAATGTGGACGATAACAAAGTGGATAAAATGAAAAACGTCGGCACATCCCTGATGGCCGGCGGTTTTCTCGGTTTTCACTATGAGAACTGGAGAGCCGGCATAGAAGCGATGACGGATGTCAACAACGGCAATGATGGCTCGATTGTCAGACTCAATGGCGGCTACAGCATCCCCTTTGCCCCCGTGTGGAACCTTTCTATTGGTGTCTATACCACCTGGGCTGACGACGACTATATGAGCAGCTATTTCGGGGTAGATAGAAAAGATGCCGAGCGCAGCGGTCTGAAGAGATACAATGCCGACTCTGGCTTCAAGGATGTGGGTACCACCTTCACCCTGTCGTACAGTCCCTGGCAGCGTGTGAGCCTTCTTGGAATAGCAGGTTACAAGAGGCTGCTGGGAGATGCAGCAGACAGCCCGGTTACAGACGATCGGGGTGATGAGAACCAGTTTGTCGCCGCCATAGTGGCAGTCTACCATTTCAATATTGGCTCAACCGAACAGTCAGAGGTGGGCTCTGGGGCATGGTATTGAGGCTCGATATGGCACTGGCAAACAGGCATTACCTCAAACTCACATCCGGCTACCTCTTTCCTGAAATCGCCCGCAGAGTACAGGCTTTTTCCCAGGCAAACCCCCGGGTTGCCATCATTCGTCTCGGCATAGGCGATGTCACCCTCCCTCTGCCACCAGCAGTAATCGAGGCCATGCACCAGGCCGTGGAGGAGATGGGCCGGGCCGAAACCTTCCGTGGCTACGGCCCTGAGCAGGGCTACAATTTTCTCATAGAAAAAATCATCAGCCATGATTACCAGGCCCGGGGTATTTCTCTGCAGCCTGACGAGGTGTTTGTCAGCGACGGCTCAAAGTGCGACTGTGGCAACATCCAGGAAATATTCGCTCTGGAGAACAAGGTTGCGGTGGCCGACCCGGTATACCCGGTGTACGTGGATACCAATGTCATGGCCGGCCGTACAGGAGAAGCAGACGACCTGGGGCGCTACCAGGGACTCTACTACATGCCCTGTACTGCAGAGACCGGTTTTCTGCCGGAGCTGCCCACAACCCGGGTGGATCTCATATATCTCTGTTTTCCCAATAACCCTACCGGGGCAGTGGCCGACCGTCACTTTCTGCGGAGATGGATCGATTATGCCAGAGAACACCAGGCAATAATTCTCTTCGACGGCGCCTATGAAGCATACATCACCGAAGAGCACATCCCCCGCTCCATTTACGAACTGGAGGGCGCCAAGGAGTGCGCCATCGAATTCAGGAGCTTTTCCAAGACAGCTGGCTTCACCGGCACTCGCTGTGCATACACAGTGGTGCCTAGAGAGCTCAGCGCCCGCACTGCAGATGGAAGTACGGTCAGCCTCAACAGGCTCTGGCATCGGCGCCAGAGCACGAAATTCAATGGGGTATCCTATCCTGTGCAGGTTGCAGCTGCAGCAGTCTACAGCGACGCCGGCAAGAAACAGGTAAAAGAGACCATTGCCTACTATATGGAAAATGCCAGGATTATAAGAAATGCTTTGACCAAGGCGGGCTTTACGGTTTACGGCGGGATAAACGCTCCCTATATCTGGCTGAAAACCCCAGGCAGCATGACCTCCTGGGAGTTCTTCGACCTGCTTCTTGGCGAGACTCACGTAGTGGGTACACCTGGCTCCGGCTTTGGACCTTCGGGAGAGGGCTATTTCCGCCTGAGCGCCTTTGGCCAGAGGCAGCAAGTAGAAGAAGCCGTGCGTCGTATTCAGGACCGCTTCGCCTCGTAGCTGCCAGCGATTCAGATCAGCAGGTTTTCACAGCGGCGAATTGGCTTGCTGCTCAGTCATTGCACCTTCACCGGCGGGATTCGAACGGCCCAGGCATCAAAGAGGGAATTGTAGCGAAGCAAGAAGATCCTGCCTTCTGTTGTCTTCACCTTGAAATAATCCAGGATCGGCGTACCCGCCCTTATGCCTCCTTCATACCAGCGATCGAGTATCTCGGTTATTTCCCAGCGCCGCTCTCTATGGGTAAAAGCCAGGGGCCGTTCATTGGAGCGGTAGCCGCTGTAGCACTCTACCGCAACCCTTTCATAGGGCATGCAATCATTCCTCCGCTCATTCTTTCAGTCTGATCTGCAAGTGACCCTGACGAACCTTTATGTATTCCACTCCTCTGGAAAACAACTGCCAGAAGCCGCCCTCCCCGCTGAATTCTTCCACCAGATTCTTGTTCTTGATATCACCCCACCAGGCGCCTGGCAGAGGAATGCCTCCCAGACTCACACCGCGCACAGCTACCACTGGCCGCCCCTTGTTATAGCCCAGAGTGAGGCCAAGGCTGAGACGCAATGTCTTGCCGCCCAGGATCGGAAAACCATCGTCAATGGGCAGCAGCAGCTTCACACTTACCAGGTCATTGGCCAGGTCGATGGCCATCCGTCTGGCGATTTCTGGATCATTGGCCACCAGGGCATTCAGTTCCTTTTCAGACAGGTTGATCACCCGGCTGGCATCATCCTCTCTGTATGGTTCCGGCTCGAGTGGCACAGGATAACGCAGCTTCTTTTTCCTCTCCGGAGAAGACTTGCTGCCGGCTGCTGACTGCTCCAGCCTGGCAAGCTTCTGGGCGAGTACTTGCTGCTCCTTTTCATTGAGGCGGGTGGGCTGAAATTCCGAGGCATAGATGTTCCGTTTGACCCACCAGGCCAGAGCAATAGTACATGCCAGGGTGGCGATCAAAATAGTCAGCACTACATGAGGCCTCTTCAAGCGGGCCTTCTTCACCGAATCCTGGTCCTGCTTTGCGAACATATCCATAAAGTTTCCTCGAATATTTCTCCAGGCCAATGTGATGCATAGCCTATAATGGCCGCCTTTCACCTCGCAGAGTTTGGCCCTGCCAACAGATGCTTACCTTTTGCCTGCAACCCTCCCTGGGGCCGCACAATAACTCTTCAGGCCCGAGTGGAGCGGTTAGCCATCCTCGTACTGGACATTTTTCAGCATGTTATCATATCATGCTTTTTCGTGCTGCCGGTAATTCTGATTCTTACCTTGCGGAAGGGAACAGTTGAGGCCCGCAATCCTTTTTTTCATAATCGCTTTTCTCCTGCACGTACCTGCAGCGTGCGCCTTTGACCTCGATGTCGGCAAAGATCTTACCAGGCAAGAAAAGGCAATTGCGCTCAATGCAGGTGCAGCTCTTTTTATGACCGCCTGGGGCGTCATCTTCTGGGACTACTTTCAGACCAAGCCAAAATTTGGCTCGGAGGATTGGTTTGGCCAGAACACCAGCAACGGAGGCGCAGACAAGCTAGGACATTTCTACAGTGCCTATGTTCTTTCGCATTCCTTCTCATATGTCTATGAAAAATTGGGATATCCATATGATGAGGCCGCGTTGTACGGTTCGCTCTCCTCTTTCGGATTGTTGGGACTCGTGGAATTAGGGGATGCCTTCAGCAGCACCTATGGTCTTTCCTATGAAGACTTTATTATGAACACTCTGGGGAATTGCGTCGGCTTTCTCACAAAAAGATATCCTGAAGTTTCCCGAAAAATTGATCTGCGGCTGGAGTATCGCCCCAATACGCAGGAATCAGACATCTTTACAGACTATGATCACATGAAATTTCTCCTGGCAGTAAAACTGGATGGCTTCGATTTTATAAAAAATAATTACCTGAAGTACCTGGAGCTGCACTTTGGCTATTACGTGGATGGCTACTCAAAAGCTCCAAAATACAGGAGCCGCAATATCTATGTGGCCCTGGGCCTGAATCTATCAAAAATTGCCTCGCAGTTTTCTTTCAAGAAGCTGTCAACTTTCTTCCGCTACTATCAAACCCCCTATACCTATGTGAGCACTAGTAAAAGACTGAAACGCTGACACCGGTGTCAGCAGATCCATTTAAAACTGCTTTCAGCCAGGTTTTCCCGCTTACGGCAGACTGATGTCATGGAGACTCCGATCGTAGAGCTTGCCTATGCCATATTCAGATCTTCGCAGGAACCGTTCTTTGCTCGGCCCGATGATCTGCATTTCCGGATGTGTTTTCTGGACATCAAGAGCGATGTTCATCTCTTTGGTACAGCCGGTGCTGTAGGTCGCATCCTTGCCAAGCCACTCTGGAGGCACTGCCTGATCCAGAATCCGGAAACTTGTTTCGATATCTTCCACTGTCTGGAATCGCCATATGTCAATCAAACCACTTCTCTGGACTCTCTCCCACATGTACATCAGGTCGTCGGCGTCCATGCCCGGTACAAAGTGCTCGGCCGGGTTGATGATAAAACTTTTGCGATAGCTCTGCCGCAGATGATCAACAAATACTTTGAGTATCCTTATAGCAGTTTCCATCTGCCCGGGAATGCTACCAACAATGGCGCTGTAGAATATGACCTTCTCACCGCGTCTCCTGGCAGCCTTCATCTGCCTGATGATTTCATCAGCCTTGTCATTGAGATCCTGTTCGCTGAAGGTAACCGCCTCGGGGTGTCTTGGTTTGAAGTCCACTATCACTCTGCTGCCATCCTCTGAAAGCCTCACATTGAATATATCTCTGGTAAACTGATAGGGTGTGGCAAGCAGTCGGCGCCACTTTTTTTCTCCTTTGGCTATTACCAGATCAGCTTCCTTGAACATGCGGGCAAAGGTGGTGGAGGTGAGCATAAGATTGAGCCGCTCCCGGGTACCGTCAGATATGATGAACAATTGTCTATCTGTCTTGAGATTTTCAAGCAGTTTCTTTTTGGAGATAACCGGATCCTTGATAAAGAGTGCGTCTCTCAGTTCCTCTGTAAGCACAGGATCATTTTCCACGTCATGGCGGCTGATCTTATTCAGGTAGAAACCATCTTTGACCACCAGGATGACCTTGTGCCCCCAGCCGAGGAGAAAGCGAATGATCTTCAGGTCCACAACGATTTCTCCTGCTTCGTTGCTGAGCCAGAGAATCTTCAAAGGAGGCCTGCTGCAGCTCCCCGGCGCCTCCTGCGGTCGTTGCAGCTGCTGTTGCAGCGGTTCAACACCATCGCCAGTGAGAGGCCTGTTGAGAATGGTTCGGTAGCTGACATGAGACTCTTCCTTTTCCTCCGCCCTGTCCTCCCACAGTTCTTTAGCCACGCAGAGCTTGAGCAAACGCAACAACTGCAGCCTGGCAGCAGCTCCCTTCAGGTCCTCAAGGCTTTCAAAGCTGAGAATGGTCTGCTCGTCAATCCAGTTGAAGGCACGCCAGAAGCCGGGATCTGCCAGCAATTCCGCCACACGCCGGTTCTTCTCCACCTTCTTGTGGTAGTACGGGGCGTCAATCTTGCTCTTATCAATGAAGATCTTGCACAACCTCTTCTTCAATCTGGAAGGCAACAGGATGCCATCGTGGGTGTCGTGATTGAATTTCAGGCGGAGCAGTTCAAGAAGAAACTGCCTCTTTTCATCATCTGGGATGTGATCTTTTACCAGTTTTTCCACAATGGACCATACCTCCTGGTAGCGACGGAGCAAGTATGGTGTTTTCTCTTTGCTGGCAACGGCTTCGAACAGCTCGAGAGAACAGGGGACATAGATGCCATTTTCCTCCAGATGAACCATAAACCTGATCTGTTCAGGCGAGGCAACATCTTCCGGCGTAGTTTCAAAGTCGAGGTGATTTTCAGTAAAAAAGTGAGTGAGCCAGGCATGGGCCACCGGATCATTGCTGACAATTGGGATTGGTTCACTCATTGTTGATACCCCCCATCTGTTTTGCCGCACATTCCATGACTAACTTCTTCTGCATCCCCAGGGGGAACGAACCCCATATGAGCAAGTCATCATCCCCATGGCAACGCTTATTCCCTTCCATGGTAAACTCTCGATGGCTGCCCCCATTCGCTATCACAGGGCACGAAGCGAAGCTTTACTATACACGATTTTAACGATATCCACACCACTGTTCCTTGACAGCGCGTCTTTAGCTCAACTCATCCGCCATCAATGATCTGTCACTTTTCCGCCGACCGCCAGCGCCAGTGACACATAAAGAAGAAGATCCAGGAGTGTAAGTAGATCAGGCAAAATAAGGTCTGCTCTTTTGAGGTTTCAGAAAGGCGCCTTTTTACCCTGACTTTGTGAATTAGATAATTATCTTGAACCCTTGTCCCCTTTCTGCTAAACAGGGTAAAATATTTAACTAAAGCAAATTATATCCAGAAATCATGGCTGGCCTGGGTAGATGAGGAGGTTGGCATGGCAAGGAAGGCCCTCATCGTGGTGGATATGCTCAACGATTTCGTAGATCCCAAGGGCGCTTTATACTGCGGTGAGCCAGCACGCCGCATCATCCCTTTCATCGCCAAGCTGATTGACTCTCACCGTTCACGGGGGGACGTGGTAATATACTTGCAAGACACGCACTCGGAAGATGACAAGGAATTTGAAATCTTCCCTCCCCACTCAATCGACGGTAGTTGGGGCCATGAAATCATCCCGGAACTAGCTCCTCGACCGGGAGATATCGTGGTGCAGAAGCGGAGATATAGTGGTTTCTTTCAAACACCACTGGAAGATATCCTCGAGGACCACCATATCACTGAAGTAGTGGTCACAGGAGTATGCACATCCATCTGTGTGATGGACACGGTAGGGGGGTTGCGAAATCGTGATTATCCGGTAAAGGTGTTTCGAGATGGCGTGGCCGATTTCGACGAGAGAATGCACCAGTTTTCCCTAGAGCGAATGGCAAAGATTTATAAGGCAGAGGTCCTCTGAGTACCTCACAGCCTTCTCTGGGGCGTCAAATTTTCTTCCAGTCCAATCCTTATACCATTATTTGGGAGTGCTTCTATGGGCCCGGATGAAATGCGCGGCCGGGCAATCATGACTGATCTCTACGAGCTCACCATGGCCGCCAGTTACTTTGCCCAAGACATGTTCGCCCCGGCAACCTTCAGCCTCTATGTGCGCAGCTATCCGCCGAACCGCTCTTACTTCGTCTGCGCCGGGCTTCACGAACTCCTAGATTATCTCGAGTCTTTTTATTTCCATGAGGATGATCTGGAGTATCTCGAGCAGACCTCTCTTTTCCGCAGCGATTTCTTGCAGTACCTGGAAAAGCTGCGCTTCACTGGCGAAGTGAGAGCAATACCGGAAGGAAGAATCTTTTTTTGCAACGAACCATTGTTGGAAATTACCGCACCTGTTATTCAGGCCCAGCTAGTAGAGACCTACGTGATCAATACCATGAATTTTGCCTCTCTCATCGCCACCAAGGCTTCCCGCTGCGTCCACGCTGCAGACGATAGGAGACTGGTAGACTTCTCCCTGCGAAGAACCCAGGGTATGGACGCCGGCCTCAAAGCAGCAAGATCGAGCTACATCGGCGGCTTCCTCGGCACCAGCAACGTCCAGGCCGGCAAAATTTACGACCTGCCCATCTATGGAACCATGGCCCACTCTTATGTTGAAAGTTTCGACCGAGAAATCGATGCCTTTCGCGCTTTTGCCAAATCTTTCCCAGACAACACTATCCTGCTCATTGACACCTATGATACACTGGCCGGAGCTCGCAAAGCAGTGAAGGTGGCTGAAGAGATGCGTGCTGCTGGCAAGGCCCTCAGGGCCGTCCGTCTAGACAGCGGCGACATGGTGCAACTCAGCCGCCAGGTCAGGAAGATTCTAGACGATGCTGGCTTTCCCGAAGTAAAGATCTTCGCCAGTGGGGGCTTTGACGAGTTCAAGATCCAGGAGATACTTGCGGCAGGTGCCTGTATCGACGCCTTTGGCGTGGGCACCAAACTGGGCGTTTCGGCGGACGCACCCTATCTGGATGCTGCCTACAAGATGGTCCAGTACAACGGCCGTCCGGTCCTCAAACTGAGCAGCGGCAAGGTTTCGCTGGCTGGACCCAAGCAGGTGTTCCGCCAGTATGATGAGCATGGCATGTTCCGCAGTGATCTTATCGGCTTGCGGGATGAAGACGTTGCTGACGCCGATGCTCTGCTGGTAGTGGCCATGCAGCAAGGAAAACGGCTGCTGCCAAATGAACCGACGAACCAGATTCAACAGAGATTCCGCCAGGAATTTGCTCAACTGCCGGACATTTACAAGAGCCTCCAGGGCACTCGCAACTACCCCGTGGGCATCACTGCAAAGTTGCAGGCGCTCCAGGATCAGGTCCAGTTGAAGATTCACCAGCAAGAACTGGCCAAACCCTTATGATGGTCATATCTTGCTAGTGCTTGATGCTCACCCCTCAATCACAGGACTGAACCCATGACCAGACCAGAACGTGCCGTTTCTTTTTACGACGAACACCTCGAGACCATGCCATGGGAAGAAAAAGAACAACTCTTGCAACAACAACTTCAAAAGATGGTGCGCTTTGCCTATGAACGCTCCGAGGCCATGAGGCAAAAGTTCCTTGCCGCTGGAATCGAGCCCACAGAGGTGCAGAACATTGAGGATCTCCAGAAGCTGGCAATTACCTCGAAGGCAAAAATGCGCCAACTGCAGCAGGCGACTCCACCTTTTGGCGGCTTTCTCGCTGTGGATCCTGGAGAACTCAGGAGGATCTATACTTCGCCAGGGCCAATCTTTGATCCTGAGGGACGGCAGCCGGATTACTGGCGGCTGCAGTCGTGTTTTTACAACTGCGGCTTTCGCGCTGGCGATCGGGTGATGAACACCTTCTCCTACCACCTGACGCCCGGAGGCCTCATGTGCGACGAGGCCCTCACCGGCATAGGCTGCACAGTGATCCCGGGCGGCGTGGGCAATACAGAAACCCAGCTGCAATTGCTGCAAGAACTGCGCATCAATGGCTATATCGGCGTGCCCAGCTTCTTGCAGACTCTGATCGAACGCGCCGAGCAGAGTGGCAAAGACTTTCGCCGGGAGTTTCACCTGCAAACGGCGGTCACTGCCGGAGAAATGCTCAGCAGCAGCGCCCGGACAACCCTGCAGCATCATTATGGCATTACGGTGCGACAGTTTTATGCCACAGCAGACGTGGGAGCCATTGCCTATGAGTGCCAGGCACAAAACGGCATGCACTTTGCCGAACACCGCCTCATTGAGGTTGTGGACCCGGATACCGGGGCCCAGCTTGGCCCTGGTGAAGTTGGCGAGGTGGTGGTCACCCTTCTGGACAACGAGGTCTATCCTCTCATTCGCTTCGGCACCGGCGACCTTTCATATTACGAAGATACACCCTGTGACTGTGGCCGTTCTTCGCCCCGCCTGATGAAACTGGTGGGCAGAGTGGACCAGCTCACCAAAGTTCGGGGCATGTTCATTCACCCCTCCCAGATAGATGAACTGACAGCTGCTTTCCCAGAAATCAACCTTGCCCAGGCCGTGGTCAATCGGTCGGCCAACCAGGACACCCTTACTCTGCAGGTTGTCCTGCGCCAGGAGCCGTCTTCCCGTGAGGATTTTGCCGGCAAATTGCAGGACAGGGCTCGCAGTGTGCTGAAACTGAGGGCTGATGTGGCCTTTGTCCAGGAAGATGAAATAAGTGAACCCGAAAAACGTATAATTGATCTCAGGAAATGGGACTAACCAGAACCGAAGGAGGAGGACCATGCCTAGGTATGTCATACTGGCAAAATTGACTGACGATGCCATCAGAGCGGTGAAAATTGCCCCTAAACGCATTGACAAGGCCATCAAGAACCTGGAGGATATGGGAGGGAAGCTGATTTCCTTTTACGCAACCATGGGAGAATATGACTACGTGGCCATCGGGGAAGCTCCCAACGATGAAGTTGCCATGGCTTTCCTTCTCAGACTGGGCGCCAGCGGAGATGTGCGGACAACCACTTTGCGTGCCTTCAGCAGAGATGAGCTGGCAGAGCTGGTGAAAAAGCTGCCATAGGGCTGAAAACATCCAGAGTTCGTGCTTTACCATCTATATCATTGCTGCCTGGCCTGGATATCTTCATTGATGTCCAGGTAAAAGGAATTTTTGCGGCCTGTTGCAACACGGCCATGACAGGTTTCACTGTCAAAATGATTCAAGGAAGCTGAAGAAGTTGCAAGATATTCCCAGCACCCCCGAGGCAAACACTCCTCAACAATTGCAGCCCCAGTCTCTCCGTTCACATCTGAGTGCTATTCTATTATTGGCGGCGATCTTTTTTCTCAACTTCCTTGCCAGGATTACCCTTGCCCCTTTGCTGCCCACCATTGAACAGGATCTGCACATAGGCCACACCATGGCAGGCTCACTTTTCTTTTTCATATCTGTTGGCTATTTTCTCTCTCTGCTGGCATCCGGCTTTGTGGCTTCTCGTCTCACTCACAGGACAACCATCATTATTTCTGCCACTGCTGTTGGTGCCGCCCTTCTGGCTGTGTCGCGCAGCAGCAACCTCCTGGAGGTGCGCTTGGGGTTGTTTCTCCTTGGCCTGGCTGCCGGACTCTATCTACCCTCGGGCATCTCGACTCTCACTTCTCTGGTCAGCCCGGAAAAATGGGGCAAGGCCCTGGCTATCCATGAAATTGCCCCTAATCTGGCAGCTGTGGCAGCGCCGCTAATAGCCGAGGTTCTGCTGCACTGGTTTTTCTGGAGAACGGTGCTGGCCCTGTTGGGTGGAGCCTCTCTTGTGGTGGGTCTGATCTACTTCTGCTTCGGCAGAGGTGGACAGTTCCTCGGCAGAGCGCCCCAGATGGCCTTTGTCAAGTCACTGCTTGCCCGACCTGCCTTCTGGATCACCACTCTGCTCTTCGGGCTGGCAATTGGAGCCAGCCTGGGAGTCTACGCCATGCTTCCCCTCTATCTGGTTACCGAAAGAGGCTTTGACCGCTCCTGGGCCAACACCCTCGTGGGACTTTCCCGCATCTCCGGGCTGCTGATGGCCTTTGTGGCTGGCTGGGCAACAGACCGCTTTGGCGCCAAGCGCACCATTTCGGGCGTCTTTCTTCTTACAGCTGTTTCCACAGTGCTCCTGGGCGCAGTGCCGAGCAGAGGTATCGTGATCATTGTTTTCATCCAGCCATTGCTGGCCGTCTCCTTTTTTCCAGCCGGACTTGCGGCCCTGTCGTGCCTCGAACCACCTAGCTCACGTAATGTAGCGATTTCACTAACAATCCCCTTTGCTTTCGTCCTGGGGGCAGGTGCCATCCCCACAGGCATCGGCATCATGGCAGATCGGGGCTCTTTTGCAGGAGGATTTATTGTAGTGGGCCTTTTGATACTCTCAGGCTTCGTCCTGTCGCTCTCCTTGAAATTGCCAGCGCCCCATGAGTGCCCCGCGTCTTCGCCGAGATGAAACATGCCAACTTCAGAGCCGGCTACTATGAAACGAGGATAATCGGCACAAACCTTTTAAAGGAAAGGAGAACACCATTCTTACCAGCAAGAGATTCCACAAGCGGCTAGCCAGGAAGTTCGGTGAAGATGTGCGTCTGTTGGACAATGAGGCCGACATCCTTGCTATTGTACTTCCCATGGTGCCAGAGTTTCTCGCTGCCATGGGGTATGAGAACATGCTCCCTGAAGTGGTCGGCCTTCTTCGGGATATTGACAACATCCACACCTTTGTCCTTCTCTCAAATGACGAACCTGCTGGTTTTGCCACTTTCATGGCATCCTTCATGCCGCGAAACCCCACCCTCCACCTCTGGCACATCTTTGTCAGGCCGCAGTACCGAAACCACAGCTACTTGCTTTATGACCTCACAAAATTTCTCATGGACGAACTCTCCCTGGACAATCTTTCTTTTACCAGTGTCAACCATAAGATAGCCGAGCACATGGCAAGGCAATATCAACAGCGCGGCATTCAGGTGAAACTGACCGGCTACTTCTATCGCAGTTTTCATAATACAGAGAAAAGGTACTACCAGTCTTTGCTCAAAGAACTCAGCAGATTGTCTACGGAAATGAAGAAAATGGCGCAAAAATAACCCAAACTCATTGTCAGCCGGCAGCGATAATGCTATCGTTCCATTTCTTGTACTGCCTATGGAAAAATGATAAAAGTTACTGGAAATCGCTTGACCTCATCCAGCAAACAACACAACAGGAAGGAGTTTTGAGATGAGAAAGACAGTGGGCCTGCTGGCTGCAGTGGCTGCGATCATGTTTCTTGCCGGCCAAGTCCTGGCTCAAGATTTCATGGTTTACCCTGCCAAGGGACAGAGCCAGCAGCAGATGGAGAAGGACAAGTTTGAGTGCTACAACTGGGCCAAAGGCCAGACTGGCTTCGATCCCATGCAAACCCCTCGGGCCACCTCGGCCCCGCCTCCCAAGTATGAGGGCAGCACCGCAGGCGGAGCCGTAAGAGGCGGTGTGGGCGGCGGCCTGCTGGGAGCAGGAATTGGAGCCATAGCCGGCGGCAAGAAAGGCGCCAAGAAGGGAGCCCTGATAGGTGGGCTCGGCGGCGCTACCATAGGTGGCGTGAGGAGCCACAGGCAGAAACAGGAACAGGAGCGAGCACGACAACAATGGGCCGAACAGCAGGCGGCACAGTACGCCCACAAACGCAATGCTTACAATCGCGCCTACAAGGCATGCCTCGAAGGCAAAGGCTATTCAGTACAGTAAGAAATTTTGGAGGAAATTATGAGCAAGTGGACTGTAATTGGTCTGATCTTTCTGGGGATCTGCTTTATCACCACCTCGGCCACAGCCGGCGACTTTGACGGCTCCAAACCGTTGCTCTTTTCTGCAATCAAGGTCTTCGAGTGCAGCCCTCAGGGGAGCTGTGACGAGGTAACGGCGGAGAGCATTTCTTTGCCGCAGTTTCTCAAAATCGATTTCAAAGCCAAGAAAGTGACCCCTGCACGGAAAACCGCAGGCAAGAAAGGCAGCGACATTCAGAGCATGAAGGTGGTTGACGGTAAACTCATGCTCCAGGGAGCAGAAGATGGTGTGGAGGGCGTCAGAGACGGCATCGGCTGGACCATGGCCATTTCTGAAGAAACAGGCAAAGCTATACTTACAGCTTCGGGCGAAGAGGTGGCCTTTGTTGTGTTTGGTGCCTGCACACCACTGTAAGACCTCCAGACAGCTATAATTTTTGTCAACTCTTGAAGTTATTCAAGAGAGTCTGCCTAAATTCAGAAAAATTACCCGGGCAGGTTCCTTGTGTGTCTTTTCCTGACGAGGGCTGCCGCCCATGGAAGCCCTCACTTTATTCTGCCACCAGCAGCCCGGCCAGCTTTTGTCGCCCTTGCGCCAGCGGCCGCAGCCATCCCAGTCAAGGAGCACTCTGCCTCAGAATTCTTTCCCGCAACAGCCTTACAGTGGCAGCGATGTCTTTTGCCCGGGTAATGGCGCTGATCATTGCCACCCGCCGAGCTCCCCTGCGCAGCACCTCATCCAGATTGGCCTCATTTATGCCGCCCATAACCGTAAAAGGCACATCCAGTCGAGAACCGATTGTTTCAATAGCATCAGGCCCCAGGAAAGATTTCAGCCCTTTCTTGGTGCCGGTGGGGAATATGGGGCCGATATTGACATAGTCGGCGCCCTCCTGTTGAGCTTGCAGTGCCTGTTCCAGGGAATGGCTGGAAGCACCGATGAGCAGCTCAGGTGCCAGCTTTCTGGCAACTGCCACCGGAAGATCATCCTGGCCAAGATGAACACCATCGGCTTCCACGGCCAGAGCTATGTCAAGATGGTCATTGATTATGAACAGAACACCTTCACTGGCGGTCCGTCTTCTGAAGTGAATCGCCATCTCATACAGGGCGCGCCTGGAGTACTCCTTCTCTCTAAGCTGGACAATGCGAGCGCCACCTTTGAGTATCTCCTCCAGCACCTCCATGTTGGATCTGCCGCCAGAGAGATGTTCGCAGGTTACCGGATAGATATCCACCCTGGCAAACATTTGCCGTCTGATTTCTCTGTTCATGTCCTGTGTCTATTCCTCTGTCAGTTTCAGCCTCTTTCCCCCCAGTAGAACACTGCCAGCAGCGCCACAGCAGCGAGCATAACGCCGTATTCCCACAGGCAGAGATGGAGTTCCCTCCAGGAGCTGCGCTCCTTCCTGCTGAAGCCGCGGGATTCCATGGCCAGAGCCAGCTCGTCAGCCAGAACGAATGTCTGCACCAGAAGCGGCATGAGCAGGGCAGCAAGATTTCTGGCATTTCTCAACCGCAGCTTGAGATCGATGCCCCTGGACCGCTGTGCCTCCATAATATTTTTCATTTTCCTCTTGATGAGGGGCACATAGCGCATGGCGGTAGTCAGAATAAAAGTGATCTCGAAAGGCAAGCGCAGCTTGCCGAGTGCCTGTCCCATCTCATCGGTGCTAATGGAGCTAAAGAGGATAAAGGACACATTCAACAGATTGACGAGCCTCACAGTGAGCAGAACAGCCGGCTGCAGACCAAAGGCAACAAGGCCGATGGCAAATACCAGCCCTGCTACAGGGGCCATCATTTTGAGAGAAGCAAGCCACTTCCTGCCAGAGCCGAGAGCAGCCACAACAGCCAGTATTGCGCCAAGTTCCAGGAAGAGAGTCGTTGGTCTCGTGGCAATGAACACCGCCACAATACCCAGCAGCCCCAGGGCAAGCCTGGTCCTGGGATCGAGCAGCTCGGCCCTTTCTTTTCTCAGCAGATTATGCCGTTGGTGCCCCTCAACAGGACGCTCAACCCCTGTGTCATTGGCTGCAGCCTTGCCAACAGCACTCTTTTCCTGACATTCCAGCGCCCCTGCCCGGACGAGTCCCTCATCGGCACACAGTTCTTCCGGGGGACCATCAGCCACCAACCTACCATCGTGGAGAACAAGCCAGCGCGAAGCCACTGCTCTGGCAAAATCGAGATCGTGAGTCACCACTACCACGCTCATGCCGTTTTTTTCAGAAGCTCTAAGCTTGTGGGCGAGAGTCTCGCGAAAACGACCATCCTGCCCTGCTGTGGGCTCATCGAGCACTAGAACTCTTGGAGCCAGCGCTAGGATGGAAGCGATGGCCACCCGCTTCTTTTCTCCTTCGCTCAGTTTGTAAGGCGAACGGTCAAGCAGTGCTTCCAATTCGAGAATATGGCAGATTGAAGAAAAAAGCTCCCTGTCTTCCCTGGCCAGCATTTCAGGGCCCACCATGATCTCATCTCTAACTCGATACTTGAAAAACTGGTCGTTGGCATTCTGAAAGCAAAGTCCCACAAGAGCTGCCATCTCTTCAGCAGATTTCTCAGCCACTCTTTCTCCGAGAAATCTGACTTCCCCACCGGCAGGAGTGAGAAGTCCGTTCAAGTGTTTGATCAATGTTGTCTTGCCGGAGCCATTGCGGCCCACAATGGCAATTGTCTCTCCTGCCCTCAGATCAAAAGATATATCCTCTAGAATCATTCTGTTGTCAAAACGGCAGCAAAGATCGCGCACCTCCAGTATGGTGTCGCTGCTGGCAACCCCTTTTTTCTCCTCGGGATACCGGGGCAACAGGTGCAGATCACGCAATACTTCCCGGGCAAACTCCGGCCGCTCCACCAGGAGCACTTCTCCCCCTTCCATGATAAGGCAGCGATCAACATCATCCAGAAAAGGACCAACTGTCTGTTCAATGACAATTACGGTAGTCCCCTGCTGGCGAATTGACCGCAAGGCCGCTCTGACCCGCGTCATAGAGAGCCAGTCCAGGTCTCCATAGGGTTCGTCCACCACAATCACTGCTGGCTCGAGACACAACACCGAAGCAATTGCCACCAGTCGCTTTTCTCCACCTGAAAGCTGCGCGGTATCGCGCTCTAGCAAGGATGTTATTCCCAGGGTCTGGCAAACTTTCTCTATGCGCTGCTCAATTTCAGCCCCGGAACACCCCAGACTTTCCAGACCAAAGGCAAGTTCGTTTTGCACTGTGCTGTTAAAAAGCTGTGCTTCACAGTTCTGCAGCACCAGCCCCACCCGGGGAAAAAGCTCAGCTACGCTTTTCTCAGTGGTGCTGCAGCCCTCTATCTGCACCGAGCCCTGTAAAGTGCCTCCAAAAAAGTGCGGAATAAGACCATTGCAGAGATATGCCAGGCTGGATTTACCGGAACCACTGGCCCCGCAGACCAGCAGGTATTCGCCTGGAGAAACCGTCAGCTCGAGCCCTTTGAGAACCCATTCAGAGTCTGGATAGCTGTACCATACGCCTGTGAATTCGATCACGGTTCCCAGACCTTTCCTTTGCGCAGCAAATGCAGAGCAACGATCCCTATGATGGTGCCGCCGATGGTACTGATACTGAAGGCAATCATCAGGCTCGCCGCAGCCATGGTCCTGCCCATGAACACCGGAGCAATTATCCAAACGCTGGCCAGCGAGCCCAGCAAACCAGTGCCCACAATCTCTCCCAGACCAGCTAGATAGATGTTTTTCGACCATCGGTAGGCCAGTCCTGCCAGCAAAGCGCCGATCATGCCGCCCGGGAAAGCAAGGATGGTCCCCAGCCCTAGAATATTTCGAATAACAGCAGCAATACCGGCGATGCACACGGCATACCAGGGGCCGAGCAGCACAGCACTCAAGACATTCACCATATGCTGCGCCGGGAAGCATTTGGAGATGCCAACCGGAATGAAAAATGGTGACAGTGCCACAGCAATCGCCACCAGCACTACTGCTCGGGCCACATCTTTCGACTTCACGACACCTCTCCCCTCGCTCTACACCGTTGGCAGCATTCTGCTGCCTCCGGGCAAGCCAATTCCAATCGTTTGCCGAGCCGCCACTGTAAGGCAGCCCTTTACAGCCACACCTATCCAGGCTATTTTTTCCTCCAACAACGCTCGCCAGGGAGGAACCTCATGCCCTTGTTCGGTGCTCACATGTCCATTGCGGGCGGCCTTCATCTCGCCTTTCAGCGAATCCAGGAAGTACAGGGCGATACTCTGCAGATCTTCACCAGAAACCAGAGGCAGTGGCGCAGCCCGCCTCTCTCAACTGAGGAAATCCAAAAATTCCAGCAGTACCGGCGGCAGATGCACCCTATGCCGGTGGCAGCTCACGACTCCTATCTCACCAACCTTGCTGCTCCACCAGGAGAACTGCTCGACAAGTCCATGCTCTCCTTCGCAGGAGAACTGCAGCGCCTGGAAGCTCTCCAGATTCCATTTCTCATTACTCACCCTGGCTCTCATCTAGGGCAGGGCAGAGAAGCCGGTCTCAAACGATATGTCCGCAACCTCGACCAGGCCATCTCTGCCGCCGCTGTGAGCCAGGTGACCATACTTATTGAAACAACAGCAGGCCAGGGCACCAACCTCGGGTCAAGCTTCGAAGAGATAGCTTACATCCTGGAGAACAGCCGCTACAGCCACATGCTCGGCGTCTGCCTGGACACCTGTCATATCTTTGCTGCCGGCTATGATTTTCGCAGCCGCAAGGCCTACGAGGCAACCTTCTCCGCTTTTGACAAAATTGTGGGCTTGCAGCAGCTCAAATTTATCCACCTCAACGACTCCAGGCGCCCCCTGGGCTCCCGGGTGGACAGGCATCAGCATATCGGTGCTGGCCACATCGGCCTGGCTGGCTTCCAGCTGCTCGTCAACGACCCCCGCTTTCAGACACATCCCATGGTGCTGGAAACACCAAAGGGGCAGACCCTGCTCGAGGACCGCAAGAATCTCGACACCCTTCGCTCGCTCCATGCTGACAGCCCGGCCACCTTCCAGCAAAAAAGGCTGCTCGCCAGCAGAGCAGCCTCAGGTAACGCATCCATGTAGTGCCGATTCCTCCGCCGGTATTGTCCGGATCAGGTTCCAGGGGTTTGATCTCAGCCCTTGTGGGCACCCCCTCGGCTGCAGTAGTAATTATGCTCTGCAATTAGCCGGATGTCAAACTTTCAGAATTATAAGATTTCACTTTTTTCGAAACAGAGTTAGTATAAATTGTCCTTGCTGGGACATCTTATTGGCAAGTCCGTCTCTCGCCACAGAGCTCTGGACGGAGCAGCCATTCCACATAGTAATCAGGGTCCTACAACACTGTTGAACCAGACTGTGGCGCCGGGAGGATCTTCATCAGCATGGACTCTCTTTCTATTCAGCAAAAGGTGCAGCGGGCGAGACTCCTCTGCCAGGTATGGTCGAAAAGACTCTTGCAGGAAAACTCCATAAGAACTTTGCTGGAGACACTGCAGCAGAACCTGCATGCCAGCCGGCAGACCATGCGGCAGGTGGGATTGGTGGAAATCTGCAAGAGATGTGAAGAACTGGAAGGAGGTAGCTGTTGCGGCAAGGGCATCGAGAACAGATACAATGAAATTCTCCTGCTGATAAATCTTCTTCTCGGCTGCCAGCTGTCAGACGAACAGCACCGTGCTGACAGCTGCTTCTTTCTCGGCCCCAGGGGCTGCACCCTATTGGCTCGCCATGTGCTCTGCGTCAACTATCTCTGTCAAGCGGCACGTCAGGAGCTTTCAGCGCAGGCCCTGCACAGTCTCCAGCACTCTGCTGGAGTGGAACTGGAGACCACTTTTTTGCTCCATGAGAAGATCAAAGAATACATCAGGAGGAGCCAGCTGGCTCAGACTATCGCCACGATCACAGATTTCTACAATGCCCGCAAGTATGGCTATGAAGGCTTTGAAGGCTATCGCAAATCCACTGACCTGACAAAACTCACAAGCTGTGTCAGGGCACTGCAGTCGCAGGGGTTGCTGGAGGCGCAGCGCACTGTCTTCCTTGACCTGGGATGCGCCGATGGCAGGGTTAACATTCTCCTGAGTTATTTCGTCAAATATTCTCTGGGGATCGAAATTGACGGGGAGATCCTGGCCGAAGCAGATGGTCGCCTGGCCAAGCTGCAAGCCCGCCTCGAGGATGCCTTTCTTTTGCCTGTGCCGGGGAATGTTACCCTACTCTCGGGCGACTCCCTGCAAAGTGAGCCGTATGTCGAGTTCAAGAAGAAGCTTGGAGTGCACTTCTCAGACGTTGACGTCTTTTACACCTACATTACTCTCCACGATCTTTTTGCTGCAAAGATCGCCAGAGAAGCAAAAGCTGGCGCTCTGTATCTGGTATACGGCTTCAACAAGGTTCTGCCGCAGTATGAAGGCCTGCAGCTGATCGATCCAGATCTGGCCGGCCAGGGCATCGTGGCCCTTTACCGCAAGAGGCTCTCCTAGGTCGGCAGTATTATGAAAAGTCTGCTGGTGGGGAATTCAGGCCATCAATCAATCTTATCAAGAATAATGGCATTATCCCTTCTCGATATGGCAAAGGTATCTCCCTCTTTGAAGCCAAGCTCATCCAGCAGCAGCGATCTGGTCAGGGTAATGGTGCCGCTGGCGCCAATTGCTCTGCGGCAAGAGGTTGTGATAACGTTTGCCTGTCTGCGGCGACCCCTTGGCTCTACGGTTGGAATTTCTTGCAGCAGACTCAGTCCCTTGCTGTAGAGATCAAGAAGCTGACTCCTCATCTTGATGCCATATTTCTTCTGTACCCGATCAAACGAGGCGCCGTTGAGAATTTCCTGAGCGATATCCTTGGGATCTGGAGGCTCCCCTCGCGAACGCATTTCAACCTGCATGTCTATTCCTCCCTCCTGAGAGCAGTGTGATCCTAGTTGTTTATGTCCCGGTCAATCGGTGCAGAAAACTCCTGGAAAGACTTTTTAAATCAAGGACTTCTCCTGTTGAGATCCAGCCCTGCCAGCCATCCCTGAACTGCACAAGAGTTGCCTGTCATTCCCAGATAACAAGCACAGCCCCTGGCCGCCTTGCTGCCTGGTCAACACAGCCGGCCCAGAAAGGGTACTGCTCAACCCCTTGCCATTTTTTGCCGTTTCGATTATTGTTCGCTTCGACTGAAATAAAGACAGGCTGACTTCTATGGTATTTTTCTATCGATTACGCGCTCTGGCTCTTGTGGTCTTTATTTTTCTCTGTATCTCCTGCGGCAGGGAGCCTTCGAATGAGAAGCAGAGATCTACATCTCTGACCGAAGGGGCGGCAATGGCAACCCCTGGCCGAGTACAGGTGAAATGGCTGGACTTCGACGACGGCCTCGCCAAAGCTCAGAGCAACAACAAACCTCTGTTCATTCATTTTTACACTGAATGGTGCCTCTACTGCAAGAAGTTTAACCACGATACTTTGCAAAACCGTAAGGTGGCAAGAATGCTGGCGGAAAATTTCGTCTCTGTGCGCCTGGAGGCAGACAGCAACAGCCACCGTCTTCGCTACCAGGGAAAGACTTTCTCCAATGCCGATTTCAGCCGCTACTTCGGGGTAACAGCCTTTCCCACCCAGGTGTTCCTCGACGCCAGTGGCCAACCGATCACCATGATCCCCGGGTACATGCCTGCTTCTCAGTTTCTCACCGTTCTCAGCTACATTCAGAAAAAATGCTATCTGACCAAGATATCATTCCACGAGTTTGCCAGGAGCGGCACGTGCAATTGAGACGCCCGAACCGATATGCCCCTTCAGCACCGGCAGCCCATATGACCTCCAGTGCTTCCCAGGCCAGAGCCCCTTCGGAGCTCCTTTTCTCAATACATCAACTTTCCCACTTTGTCTACACCCTGCACCACAGCAGCCCCAGGCTGAATGTTCTTAGAGATGACAACCAGGCCTAGCATAGGTCTCGCCCTCGGCAGCGGTTCGGCCCGTGGCTGGGCCCACATCGGCGTGCTGCGAGGTCTGCAAAGGGAGAACATCGCCGTGCACATCATAAGTGGAACCTCGATAGGAGCTGTGGTGGGCGCCGCTTTTGCAGCTGGAGCACTGGATTCGCTGGAGTCCTGGGCCAGAAAGTTGGACTGGTCGGATATCTTGAAGTTTGTGGATATTACTATTCCCAGGTCCGGCCTCATTGAAGGTGAAAAGATGGCCGCTTTCTTTACAGAACAAATCGGCTACCGGGCCATAGAAGAACTGCCCCTTCCCTTCGGGGCAGTTTCCACAGACCTGCTGTCAGGCGAAGAAGTCTGGCTGACGCAGGGCCCACTCTTTGAGGCTCTGCGGGCGAGCATCGCAATGCCGGGCATATTTACCCCCACTTTGCTGAAAGGTCGTTGGCTGGTGGATGGCGGCCTGGTAAACCCCATCCCCGTGAGTCTTTGTCGGGCCATGGGGGCGCAGGTGGTAATCGCCGTGAATCTCAACACTGGCCTGGTCAGCCGCAGCCAGGTGCAGAAAGAGCGTCGAGCCAGAAAACGTAAAACCAGGCAGGGCGCGCCCAGATTGGGCCATCTCATCTCCTCTTCACTCAACCATGGTTTGCGCCGGGGGAAATCACTTTTCTTTGAACGCCTTGGCAGTGATTCTGCCGAACGCGGACCCTCCCTTTTCCATGTTCTGGTCACCTCTCTTCACATCATGCAGGATTGCATCACCAACCACCGCCTGACCATTGACCCCCCTGATATCCTCATTTCGCCTCCTCTAGCCCACGTGGGCCTGCTCGAATTTCATCGGGCCCAGGAAGTTATCGCTGCCGGAGAGGCAGCCCTGGAGCAGGTGCTGCCCCGCATACGAAAGCTGCTGGGCTGAAACGCTGCCGAGAGATTTCCTCGATTGCACCCTGGCTTCAAGAATGTTGTAGGGCTCCTCAGAGATGGACACTTGACGTCCAGCAAAAACCCTACTATATTTCCCTGGATATTTATCTTTTTCTTCTTCGCAGGATAGACATGATTGCTGCCGTACCAAAAGAAACATACCCTGGAGAACGACGAGTAGCCCTCATCCCTCAATCCATCTCTGCCCTGAAAAAAGCCGGTCTGGAGGTGGCAGTGGAAGCCGGTGCGGGCGAACAGGCCGGCCATGCTGACTCTGCCTACCAATCCCAGGGCGCCCGCATAGTGCCAGAGCGCCGGACATTGCTTTCGGAGGCGGACGTGGTACTGATGGTCCGGGGGCCCGGCGCCCACCGCGACTTTCCGGAGACAGATCTCGACTGCCTCCGCAAGGGCACTATCCTCATTGCCTTCCTCGAGCCCCTTGCCGAGCCGGAAATGATGCAAATCCTGGCGGAGCGTGGACTCACTGTCTTCTCAATGGAGCTCATGCCTCGCACTACCCGGGCCCAGAGCATGGACGCCCTGAGCTCCATGGCCACCATTGCGGGCTACAAAGCAGTGCTCCTGGCTGCAAACGTGCTGCCCAAAATTTTTCCCATGTTCATGACTGCCGCAGGCACCATTACCCCTTCCCGGGTCTTCGTCCTTGGTGCCGGTGTCGCCGGCCTGCAGGCCATTGCTGCAGCCCGCCGCCTGGGCGCTGTAGTAGAAGGCTACGACATCCGGCCGGAAGTCAGAGAACAGGTGGAAAGCCTCGGCGCCAAATTCGTCCAGCTGGACCTGGAGACCGAGGCTGCTGAAGGCACTGGGGGCTATGCAGCGGCCCAATCCGAAGAATTTTATCGCCGCCAGCAGGAACTCATGGCCCAGCGCATTCAGGCAGCCGACGTGGTGATTACCACTGCAGCGGTACCTGGCAAGAAGGCGCCTGTCCTCATCAGCCGCCAGGTGGTAGAGGGCATGCAGCCCGGCTCTGTCATCGTTGATCTGGCTGCGGAGAAGGGCGGCAACTGCGAGGTCACCGAGCCTGGAAAAACAGTGATCTACAAGAGAATAACCGTGCTGGGCCCCTTGAACCTGCCGGCAGAGATACCTGTCCATGCCAGTCAGATGTATGCCAAGAACATCTCTACTTTTCTCCTGCATTTATTGAAAGAAGGTAAAGTTGACATCGACCCTGAGGATGAGATCACGGCAGGCACCCTGGTGACGCACGAGGGCAAGATCGTTCACCAAGCCGTAATCACAGCTCTGGGCAAAGGAGATTGAGCTCATGGATATGTTCATCACCTCTGTGACGGTCTTCCTGCTTGCCATTTTTGTTGGTTTCGAGGTGATCACCAAGGTTCCTCCCACACTGCACACTCCCCTCATGTCCGGCTCCAACGCCATCTCAGGCATTACGGTGGTGGGAGCCATCGTGGCTGCTGGCTCTAAAGAACCTCTGGTTGCCGCGGTTCTCGGCGTGGTGGCTGTAATATTCGCCACCATCAATGTGGTGGGCGGTTTTCTGGTGACGAATCGCATGTTGTTGATGTTCAAGAGGAAGAAGAACTGAACATGGGAACACAGCTGATCAATATTGTCTATCTCATCGCTTCTATCTGTTTCATCCTCGGCCTCAAAGGACTGACCTCACCGCGCACTGCCCCGCAAGGGAATCTGCTCGGGGCCTCGGGCATGCTACTGGCGGTGCTGGCCACTCTGCTCGACCAGCACATCCTCACCTATCAACTCATTATCGTTGGTCTGGTTGTCGGCGGAGCAATCGGCGCCTATCTCGCTCTCACCGTACAAATGACTGCCATGCCCCAGATGGTGGCAGCCTTCAACGGCTTCGGCGGCGGTGCCTCCGCCCTGGTCGCGGCCACAGCTCTTATTGCCCCGGGAGATTTGACCAGTGTGCCACCCATACAACTCTATGTTGCCAGCACGGCCAGCGGCCTCATTGGAGCAGCCACTTTTACCGGCAGCATGGTGGCCTGGGCCAAATTACAGGGAACCCTTCTTTGGCAGCCGAAGAGTGATGTACTTCAAAAAATCATCAATGGAGGGCTTTTTTCTCTCTGCCTACTTCTTGCTGCCTTTGTGGTAGTCAATCCTACCGGGCTCTGGGCCTACTGGCTTCTGGTTGCAGCAGCAGCTGTACTGGGTGTCATGCTCACCGTACCCATAGGTGGCGCAGACATGCCTGTGGTTATTGCTCTGCTCAACTCATATTCTGGCCTGGCTGCCGCTGCCACCGGCTTTGTGCTCGGCAACAACGTGCTCATTATCAGCGGTTCCCTGGTGGGAGCCTCCGGCATTATCCTCACCAACATCATGTGCAAGGCCATGAATCGCTCTCTGGTGCATGTCCTCTTTGGAACTCTTGGACCCACCGCGGAAACTGCCACAGCCGATGAAGTGTACGGCGGCAAAGTCAAGAGCGCCAGCCCTGAAGAAGCCGCCATGATTTTCGATACTGCCAGACTGGTGATCATAGTGCCCGGCTACGGCATGGCTGTAGCCCAGGCGCAGCATGCAGTGCGCGATCTGGCCAATCTCCTGGAACAGCGCGGCGCAGAGGTGCGTTATGCCATTCATCCAGTAGCCGGCCGCATGCCTGGGCACATGAACGTGCTGTTGGCAGAAGCGGATGTGCCTTATGAACAGCTCTATGCCCTGGAACAGATCAATGACAGTTTCCCGGAAGCTGACGTTGCTCTGGTAATCGGCGCCAACGATGTGGTCAACCCCACGGCTCGCGAGGACAGCAGCAGCCCCATTTACGGCATGCCCATACTCGATGTGGACAAAGCGCGCACCGTGATGATCATCAAAAGGAGCCTTAGTCCAGGGTTTGCTGGCATCCCCAACCCGCTGTTTGCGGCGCCCAATGCTCTCATGCTTTTCGGAGACGGCAAAGACATGGTCCGTGAGCTCATAGCAGCCTTGAAAGAGCAGTGAATCACCCGGCTCTCCATGATTGCCCTCTGCCGGCTGCATGACGGCCACAGTGAGCCTCAGGGCCTAAGGGTGGGCGGCACATCCTCAGTACCTCGATTCGCAAATACAGTGAGGTATTTTGCGATGATTTACCTCGAAGCAATTGCCCAGGCAGAACCGAGCCCTGAGTATAGAACTTCTTGATTCAACTTATGAATCGCAGGACTTGGCATAGCCACGAGCACAGAAAGAGAAGAAAATGAAACCGTTTCAAGGGGTAGATTATTATCGCCGCGACGACCTGTTCACTGAAGAAGAGCGGACTGTGCGCAACACTGTCCGCCGCTGGGTAGACCAGTACTACATGCCAAGAGTTCAGGACTATTTTGCGGAAGGCATCTTCGATGTGGAACTGATACCCCAGCTCGCCGAACTGGGCTTGCTCGGCATCAAGCTCCAGGGCTACGGTTGTCACGGCATGAACAATGTGACCTATGGGGTGGTGTGCCAGGAAATCGAACGCGGCGACAGCGGCCTGCGCTCGTTCGTCTCAGTGCAAAATTCCCTGGTGATGTATCCAATTCATACCTTTGGTACAGAAGAGCAGAAAAATCGTTGGCTGCCTGCCATGGCTCGCGGCGAGAAAGTGGGCTGCTTCGGCCTCACCGAGCACGATATCGGCTCGAACCCGGCCGGACTGCGCACCAGAGCTGTAAAAAGAGGAGGCGATTATGTCATCCACGGCAACAAACTGTGGATAACCAACGGCGAGCTGGCAGACGTTGCCATAATCTGGGCCAAATTGGATGGCACCATCCGCGGCTTTCTCGTTGAGAAAGGCACCCCCGGCTTTGAAGCATATCCCATCCCTCACAAATATTCGCACCGGGCATCTGTCACTTCAGGACTCGTGCTCGATGAGGTCCGAGTGCCTGCTGACAGCCTGCTGCCGGGCACTGCTGGACTCAAATCGGCCCTCATGTGTCTGAATGAAGCCCGCTACGGCATTGCCTGGGGTGCTGTGGGGGCAGCCATGGCCTGCTATGAAATTGCCCTCGACTACGCCAACAGCCGCCTGCAGTTCGAAGTGCCCATCTCCTCCTTTCAACTCGTGCAGCGCAAGCTGGTCAAGATGCTTTCTGAGATCACCAAGGCGCAGCTCTTGAGTCTGCAGCTCGGCCGGCTAAAGGATGAAGGCAAAGCCCGGCACACCCAGATTTCCCTGGCCAAGATGAACAACGTGGCCGAAGCATTAAAGATAGCTCGCACTGCCCGCGATATTCTGGGCGCCAACGGGGTCGCCCTGGACTACCACGTGATTCGCCACATGCTGAACCTGGAAGCAGTCTACACTTACGAGGGAACTCACGATATCCACACCCTCATTGTGGGACGCGACATCACTGGCCAGGACGCCTTTTCGGCCAGGCAGCCATAAGGAGCCCGCTGCTAGCTCGACTCGATGGGTATAATTACTATGTTGACCCTCCGGTTGAGGGCCGCCACCGATGACACTGGCATGGACTCGCCAAAACCCACGGCATGGATTCTTGCTGGATTCACCCCCCGCTGCACCAGGGCATTCTTTACAGCCTGGGCCCGCTTTTCCGAAAGCTGTTGATTGTATGCCTCCGAGCCGCTGGCGTCAGTGTGTCCTTCAACCCTGACAGCAGTCTCTGGAAAGTCGTTGAGCACCTTGGCCACTCGATCCAGCTCCGCGTAGGCCCCAGGTTTGATCACGGCTGAATCAAAGTCGAACAGCACATCACCTCTGAAGGTGGCTGTCAGGACATCCCGGGTGCGCGATACGGTCATGGCCTCTGACTGGGCTGCCATCTGTCTCAATTCCTCTTCCTGCCGATCCATATAGGAGGCAATTTCGTGCCCGGCTATGCCGCCTACCACAGCACCAATGGCTGCACCCCAGAGGGTAGAGGCAGTGTTGCGGCCAATGGCCTGGCCAAGGGCTGCTCCTGCTGCCGCACCAACCGCGACTCCAGTAGCCGTACCTTTCTCCTTCCTGGTCTGCAAGGTGGAGCAAGACGCCGCCATTAGCAAAATGATTACCAGCCCTGTAGCCACTACAGCGTTTTTCTTCATTGTTTCCCCCTCGGCAGAATGATCATCCTCTGATATCAAGTCTGTCTTGCCTGCAAGATCCTTACATTAATGTCATCCAGAACTACTTTCAACCCATAAGGTAAAAACCATATCAGATGAATGACTTCAGTTCTAATAACCGCGAAATTTTCTTCTAATTCTTTCCTGCTCCTGAGGAGACAGCTCATCCCAGTGCCGCAGTTTCTGCCGTATCCTCTGACGCTCCTCAGGAGAAAGTGCCTGCCACTGTTGGTACCTTTTCCTGAGCAGGTCCCGCTCCTCAGGGGGCAGTTTCTTCCATCTCTCCATTCTTCTCTTCAGCATCTGCCGCTCTCGAGGAGACATTCTTTTCCACTTTTCATACCGCTGCTCCAGTCTTGCCTTCTCCTCGGGAGAAATACCATTATAATCACCACCCACCCTGTGATCATATCCACCACCCGGAGAAGGGTTTCTCCCCTTCCCTCTGGCAACAAAGAACCTTTGGTGGTATTTTCCCCTCTGTTCAGCTGCCTGCCAGCCAATCATCTTCTCCCCTGCGCCTGTGGCCACGGCCAGCTCTCTCTGAACAGATCCGGCCCAGGCGGGTTCTGCCGCCAGAACTGCCGCGGCCACAATGAAACCCCAGATGCGAAACCGGCGCCTGAGACAGTATGACAGCAAGGGCAAGCAAAATTTCATAACCGCATTTCTCCCCTCATGCCGGCAGGCTTTCATGAAACTCCAGATTCTCATTCGAGAGCCAATCTGAACTAGAGTGCCACATTTCTCCGGTCCACCACCCTGACAATGCCTTCTATATCTTCAATATTTTCCAAAAGATCCAGGTTTTCAATGACTTCAAGATCCTCAGCAGCGACTGTTTTGCCGGCCAGCAGCTCACCTTTGCTGCCGCCGTGAAATATCTGCTCGATGCCTGCCTGATTAATCAGGGCTGCCGTCAGCACCACCACACCGAGGGCAATCAGGGCATGAACAGGCCGCAGAGGAATACCCCAGAACCGTAGAGTGTTTGGCCTTTTCTCTGCGGGGCTACCCAGAACTTCTCTAACAATGAATTGTTTGAGTCTGGCAGCCTGCTGTCTCGAGAGCTCAGGCGCCCCCCCTGTCTCCTTCACCTTGACAAGCATATGCTTTAGCCGCTGCCGCTCACTGCGGCAACTGCTGCACTTCAGCAAGTGATCCTGCCATTGTTGTTGCTCCTCAGCAGGCAACTCATCGTAGACATCCAGCAAAAGCGTCTTTCTGAACTCGGCACAACCTTCCATTTGTTCACCTCGCCTCTGGCTGCGCCCACTCTTTCAGAGCTGTGCGAAGAACCTGTGTTGCTCTGAAGAGGTGACTCTTTACGGTGCCCTCAGCATTTTGCATGATCTCGGCAATTTCTCTGATCCGCAGTCCATGGAATACCTTCAGTTGGAAAACCAGCCTTTGTTTTTCGGGCAGTTGCAGAAGCGCTTCTTCTATATCCTGGCTCAGCTGTTTACTCCTCAACACGGTTTGAGGATTGGCGCAGGTGCGCTCGTCCGGTTGTTCCTCGATCCTTTTGTCTGTGCGGCGTCCCTTATCTGCTGTCGGTCTGCTGCGGGAGAAAATTCTCCTCCACCTGCGATGGCGTCGCCTCTGATCAATGCAGGTATGAATGAGGATACGGTAAAACCAGGTGTAAAATACCGCGTCTCCACGGAAGCTGTCCAAACTGCGAAAGGCACGCAAAAAAGCTTCCTGGGTGGCATCTTCAGCGTCGTCCCTTCCGCCGAGGTAGTGGTAGGCAATAGCATAGGCCTTCTGCTGATGGCGCTCCACAAGTTCTTCAGCGGCTCGTCTGTCTCCCTGACGAATGTTAATTATCAATTCTTCGTCCGTGAGCACCTCTGCCACAGCCCTGTCAGCTTCATTCTGTCCAGCTCCGAAACAAAGTTGTTGCTTGAGGTTAACGCTCACGAACCTGTCCAATCGCTGTTTCTGTTGCCAAGACCGGATCCCTTGCAGAATTGGCAAGCTTGTTTCAGCCCATCGTCAGCATTATTACAAGTCGATCTCCAGGTATCATCCCGCCCGCCGGCGCCTCAGAACGGCAAAATATATGGCCCGGCCATCTCAGGGAAAGTAACTATTCTCCTAGCAAGAGCCGGGCCGTTCAGATTCGGGCAAATTTACCTAGTAACCACCCGCCGACCAGGCCACCAGCCGGTCTGGCTGCGCCATGACCCCGCTGAAAAAGAAGCCGTACCCGTACCATGGATAGCAGTAACCCCGGTAATGGTAATGTACCCGGCATACACTACAATATGTCGGTCTATACCGACGATAGTGCTGGGGGTGATAACGAGTTCTGTAAGGCGCTCTATAGCCATAGTACGCTCTGCCGTTGTTTTTCATACGATAGATATGCCGACTGGCTCGATTCTGCGCCCATTCCAGGTAACACCTCTCAGGTCTGCTCAGGTAGCCATCTGCCCAGGCGCGTCTCTTGGTCGCCTGGATATGGTGCTGTTCTCTTTCCAACCTCAAAAACTCTCTGTCAGTGATCGTTCCATTTCTGACGCCGTGGACTATCCTCCTCTGCTGTCTCAGCTGGCGCTGCGCCATCCTGCCGCCTGCCCACGAGAAAGTCGCCAAAAGGAGCGTCAGAACTGCTGCCACGGCAATAACCATTAGAATTCGTGCTTTCATTTGACGTCCTCCTTTGTCTGGAGTTTTGTCAAAGTTAGACGTCTCAGTGGCAAAATGGTTTACCTGGCATGCCAATCAGCCATGTTTGGCGCGCCCTTTCCTGCCCCATGAAATATGCCCCTCAGCCTGGCATCTTTGCAGCCCGTGCCACAATCTCCATTGCCCTCGCCAGCTTGGCCCCTTTGAATGTGCGGTTTATTGCATCTTCCAACATCTCCAGGCTAATCACCTTTCGCTGTCTGGCCAGAAAACTGAGTGCAGCAAGTGCTGCTTCCTTCCTGCGGATGCCTGCGGATTTGAAGTCCAGTTGCTGCACCTCTGCAGCAGTGGCTGGTATGTCCACTCCCTTTGCCAGCAGAACCTGACCTTCCGAGTCGAGACGTGCAAAGAACGGTCTGCCTCTGGCGACCCCCTCAGGTGACAGAGCCACCACAATATCCGGCTGTTCAACCCCGGTGAAGTCAATAGGCTCGGGAGAGAGGATGAGTTCGCTGACCGAGGGCCCCCGCATGACTGTCACGTTGTAGTCATTTTTTTGAGTCACATGCATGCCGCTGGAAATGGCAGCCCGGGCCAGCAGCAGACCGGCGGAAATCACCCGGCCGCCGGCACTGCCGAGCAAAACTATTTCCCTTCTCGCCTGCAGCAGAGGCGCAAAATCACTCTGGTATTCCGGCCATGGTTCTCTGCGCCTCTTCGCCCGCATTTGCTGCTGATACCTGCCACCGTATTCAGGGCGCTGGTTGGCCGCAACCGCACCAGTAAAAGGCGGCAGCTCGTCCATGAGAGTCTGCATCTGCCTGGGTGACATCCTGTTCCACCTGAGATAGCGGCCCGGGCACAGCCCCCAGACATCCACCACGGCAAAACCTTCAAAGGAAATGGCCTCTGCCAGAATGGCAGCAAGATCTTTGTGGTACACTGAACAGCGTCTCACGTAGGGTGCGCCCGCAGCTGCAGCAACGCTGCAGATGTCCATTGGCTTTTCCAGGGTGTTCAGGAGTCCAGAGGCCACAGCAGCCTCTGCTGGCGTGGTACAGGAAAACTGGCCGCCCGTCATGCCAAAATTGAAATTGTTGAGCACCAGCAAGGTCACATTCAGATTGCGGCGGCAGGCCGCCAGCAGGTGGGCCCCGCCAATGCCCATGCCGCCGTCTCCCATGGTTGCCACCACGGTGAGGTCGGGACGGGCCAGCTTGAGGCCAGCCGCATAGGTAAGGGCCCGGCCGTGCAGGCCGTGCAGGGCATGAGTAGCAAAAAAGGTGTCAAAGAGCCCGCAGCAGCCTATGTCGCTCACAATGGCCACTTCACTGCCGCTGAGGCCCAGATGCTGCAAGGCGCGGTCCAGGCTGTGCAGGCTTCTGTCGTGCGAACAGCCAGGGCAGAAAACCGGCGGCCTATGGGGATTGAGCAGACTCGCCATCAAGCACCTCTCTGACGATTTCCTCGGGGCTGATGAGCTTGCCCGACATCTTGCCCAGAAAGTCCACCCGCTGCTTCCCAAGAACTCGCCTCACTTCGAGGACATACTGGCCCAGGTTCATTTCCACCACCAGCACACGCTGCACTCCAGCAGCAGCACAACGAAGCACCTCGGCCGGCACAGGCCAGAGGGTCTTGACGGTCAGGTGCGACACCGGCACGCCCTGGTGCCGGAGGCGAATTCTAGCAGCGCCAGCTGCTCTGGAAGTTACCCCATAGGTTATGAGCAGGGTGCGAGCTTCCGCCTCCTGGTGGAGTTCGTAGAAGCAGAAGGAGTCTTGCTGCGCTTCGATCTTCCTCTGCAGCCTTTCGACCGCTCGCTGAATCTCCTCTGGATCAGTGGTAATATAGCCGTCAGCACCGTGGCTTGAAGAAGTCTGCCGCACTGGAATCGAGGCCCCAATCGGCAGAAAGTCGGGCACATCCTGGCCAGGCCTGCTGGCGAAAGGTAAGAACGTCCCCGAACTGTGCAGCCGCCGCTCTACCACTGGCAGCTCTTCCAGGGCATCTCTGTCCAGGGTCTCACGGGTCATGCCCACTTCTTTATTGGAGGCAATGAACACAGGGCAGCGAAATTTCTCGGCCAGGTTGAAGGCGTGTACAGTCAGGTGATAGCAGTCTCTCACATCAGCAGGAGCCAGGACGATCACGGGCAGCCCACCGCTGCATCCCCACCTGAGAAACTGCACGTCGCCGTCTGCCCCCTTGGTAGCGGAACCGGTGGAGGGCCCCTGACGCATGACATCCACAATTACAATGGGAATTTCTCCGGCAATGGCAAAAGAGATGTTCTCGCTGTAGAGGCTGATGCCGGGCCCGGATGTGGCGGTCATAACCTTCAGGCCCGCCATGGAAGCGCCCAGGCAGTAGCCGATGGAGGCTATTTCGTCTTCTCCCTGAATCACAATGCCGCCTGCAGGCGGCAAGAGCTCCAGCATAGCCGCAAGAAGCGTGCTCGCCGGTGTGATGGGATAGGATGCGAAGAAGCGGCAGCCTGCATAGAGGGCTGCCATTGCCACCGCCTGATTGCCGTCTACAAAAAGCACTGCCATGGCTGCGCACCTCTGCTGCAATCCTGGATCTTCCTGTACCAGACCATAATCTCCCGCCCAGCTCAGACAGCTGTCAGCTTTCCACGTCGAATTCTATGCCCTGCGCCAGGGGCAGCTCCCTGGACCAGTTGATGGTGACCGTCTGGCGGCGCATATAGGCTTTCCAGGCATCAGAGCCAGCTTCACGCCCGCCGCCCGTGTCTTTCTCACCTCCAAAAGCACCGCCGATCTCCGCACCTGAAGTACCAATGTTCACATTGGCAATGCCGCAGTCGCTGCCCTCACAGCTCAAGAACAATTCGCTCTCGCCCAGCTCACTGGTAAATATGGCTGAACTGAGGCCCTGGGGCACATCGTTCTGATAATGAATCGCCTCTTGCAGGTCATCATATGGAATGACATAGAGGATTGGCGCGAAGGTCTCCTGCTTGACAATGTCAAAGTCATTGCTGGCCTCACATATGCACGGCCGCACATAGGTGCCCGCATCATAAAGGCCGCCGCTCAGCACCTCGCCGCCGTAGAGTATCCTGCCGCCCTCGTCCTGCAGCTTCTCCAGGGCTTCTTGCATGCGAGCCACGGCCTGGCCGTCAATCAGGGGGCCCATGAGGACGCCGTCTTCCAGGGGATTGCCGACTACCACCTGGCGGTAGGCACCGATGAGGCTCTCTGTAAAAGAGGCAAAGATCTCCCGGTGGACAATCGCCCGCCTGATGGTGGTGCACCTCTGGCCAGCAGTACCCACCGCCCCGAAAAGTATGGCCCGCACCGCAAGCTGCAGATCAGCGCTGGGCGTGACTATTACCGCGTTGTTGCCCCCCAGCTCCAGCAAAGTTCTACCCAGTCTGGAGCTCACTTTCCTGGCCACCTCCCGGCCCATGGCAACGCTGCCAGTGGCTGAAACGAGCGGCAGTCCCCTGTCCTGCACCAGGGCTTCTCCCACCTGATGGCGGCCGCCGATTATAACGTTGAGCACTCCTTCGGGCACCCTGTTTTCCGCGAGCACCGGTGCAATGATCTTCATGAGGGCCAGGGCTGTGAGGCATGCCTTGCTGGACGGCTTCCACACCACCGGATCTCCAGCCACCAGGGCAATCATCGCATTCCAGGACCACACAGCCACCGGAAAGTTGAAGGCAGTGATAACCCCTATGGGGCCGAGGGGCAGCCACTGTTCATACATCCGGTGTCTCGGCCGTTCACTGTGCATGCTGAGGCCGTAGAGCATGCGGGACTGGCCCACAGCAAAATCACAGATATCAATCATTTCCTGCACTTCGCCCTCTGCCTCCACGCGGATCTTGCCAACTTCCAGGCTCACCAGCGCCCCCAGTTCTCTCTTGTGAGCTCTGACAGCGTTGCCAATCTGGCGCACTATTTCTCCTCTCCTGGGAGCGGGTACCGTCCGCCATTGCAAGAACGCCTCTCTGGCTGTTGCCGCCAGTCGAGCATAATCCTCTGCTGTGGCCTGCTGCACCGCGGCTATCAACTGATTGTCTATGGGTGAGCGGCAGGCCACTTCCTCGCCACCGCACTTCAGCCAGCTGCTGCCCGTGCAAGCACCAGCCATTGTCTCAGTCAATCCCAGGGCTGCGGCAATGTCATGCATATCTATCTCCTTGCTAAGCTATACTACAAACCTCCATGAAAGGTGAAAGACAACAGACAGCCATGCCTCTTCCGCAGGAAAAATCGCTACCCGAAAAGCTCCTTCAAGGATTCCTCGAGGATGGAGAGACAGACCGAGATTTCTTCCTCACTCACAGTGAGTGCCGGGCACAAGCGAATACTGTTCTCGCCGCAGCCGAGCAGGAGCAATCCTTTTCGAAAGGCATTGTCGATCACCTGGTTGCGCCACTCTCCTGCCCGCTCTTTGCTGTGCCGGTCCTTGACCAGCTCTATGCCGATCATCAAGCCTTTGCCCCGCACATCACCGATGCACTCAAATGATTTCTGCAGCTCCTGCAGGCCTGCCCTGAAGCGGCGCCCCTGTTCAGCAGCGTTGTCCATGAGTTCCTTTTCCAGGAGATCTATGGTGGCCAGAGCAGCTTCGCAGGAAAGGGGATTGCCGCCAAAGGTGGAGGCGTGCGAGCCAGCCTCCCAATCCATGATTTCGGCCCGGGCTATCATGGCCCCCAGTGGCAGGCCGGAGGCGATGCCCTTGGCCACGGTCATAATGTCGGGTGACACCCTGAAATGTTCCATGGCAAACATCTTGCCGGTTCGCCCCATGCCGGACTGCACCTCGTCGGCAATATAGAGTATGTCATACTTGCGAGCTATCTTGAAAAGTTCCTGGTGAAACTCTACCGGAGGCACAATGTAGCCTCCTTCGCCCTGGATGGGCTCCACAAAAATGGCAGCCACCTCTTCCGGGGGTATAGTTGTGCGAAAGAGGGTCTCCTCGATCCACTGGACGCAGGCAATGGCGCAGCCGGGGTAGCTGAGGTGATACGGGCACCGATAGCAGTAAGCATACGGAATGTGAGTAATGCCGGGCACCAGGGGGTTGTAGTGCTTTTTCTGAATGGCCTTGCTGGCAGTCAGAGACAGGGCGCCCATTGTCCTGCCATGAAAGGCGCCGAAAAAAGCCAGGTTCAGTTCGCGGCGGGTGTGCCAGCGGGCCAGTTTGAAGGCAGCCTCCACTGCTTCGGCTCCCGAGTTGCCGAAATATACCTTGCTGCCGCTGCTGCCCGCTGCCAGGCTGGCAAGCTTGCGCGCCAGCAGGATTTGCGGCGTGTAGTAAAAGTCGGTTCCCGACATGTGGAGAAGACGCTCACTCTGCTTCTTGATTGCCCTGACCACAACGGGATGGCAGTGGCCGGTGGCACAAACTGCTATGCCGGCAGTAAAATCAAGAAACTCATTGCCGTCCGGATCTTTGACCCACAGGCCCCGGGCAGACTGCACCACCAGGGGATAGATTCTGGTGTAGGAGGGTGAGACGAACTGGTTGTCTACTTCAATTAGCCTTTTGGCCTTTGGCCCTGGCAGGGACGTCTTTATTCGCGGGTATTTCATAGCTCTAGCGCATCAGCTGACGGCCAGTTGCCTCTGCTGCAGTATGCAAGTCAACGCCTGCAGAATGTTGCCTCAGTAGTTGAGCCATAAACCGGCTCTATTTTGCCTGCGCGCAAACCCTCATTACAGATGTAGCAGCAACAAGGCGATCCAGGAGTTCACCTGGCAGACAACTTGTTGTTCTGGCTTATAGAAAGAGAAAATCCCACAGATGGGACCGATTGTGCCTTCTTGCACCCTGGAATTCACTGTTTGCTGCTGGAGGGGCGCTGCGGTTCAGCCGCAGCACTCTCTCCTCACAGTTAGAACCTTATTTTTTCAGGTGGTCTTCGTTCGGGAACATAGGTGTGGGGGATCTTCCCCTCGTTCCACTCCCTGGACACGTAGAGGTTGCAGTAGCAGCTGCCGTACTCCTTCACATCGGGCTCGCGGTAGACGCAGGGACAGATTATATCCTTGTCCCATTCCCGATCGCCATTCGCCAATCTGCAGGGACAGGCCATGTAGCCATAGCGCTGCTTGTTCTGTAGGAGCCCCTCCAGGAGCTCCATGGTGCGTTCCCTGTCCGCATTGAAATAGTAGCCTTTCGGCTCCTGTACCTTCCGCAATACCTCGTAGAGCTTCTCAGCATCCATCATGCCAGTCCCAAAGCCTCCCTGATCTCCTGCTCCCGGTAGCCCACAATGACTTTGTCGCCGATAATCACCGTAGGAAACGAGCAATTAGGGTTGAACTTTTTCACATCTTCTAGAATTGCACGCCGTTCCTTCCCTTTGAGAAGATCGACGTCAGTAACCTCGTACTGAATCGTGCACTCGTCCAGCAGTTTTTTGGTGGCTTTGCAGTGACTGCAGGTGCTGAGAGAATAAAGCTTCACTGCGTTGTCATTCGGTTCTGCCATTGACCTTCCTCCCGTAAAGAATCTCCACGGACCAACGAATATCTACCCGGAATTGTGACATATGCTTTCTGCAAAAGCAACAACCATGAAGGCGGACATATATTTCCTCGATAATGCGCCGAGCTGACTGCCGCCCACCTCATCCTGGCCTCAAACAGGCGCCGTGGAAAAACTGGATTTCGGCTCTTCACCCCTGTTCCCCGGCCCGGCGAGCAGCAATCGCTGTCAGTGCTTCCTGGGCCAACTCCTTAACCCTGAACAATTTCTGGCGGCCCTCCTGGTAGAGAAAGATCTCAGAGTCGTCGCCCAGCAAGCCTTGCAGGGAGGCCAGGCTTTCTTCGGCGCCAAGAATGCCCAAGAGCCAGGCGCTGAGCCCCCTCAGAGATGCATCCTCACTGCTCAGGAATGCAGCCGCATCATGCGCTGCTGCCTGGAGGCACTGGGGCCGCCTCTGGGCAACTCTGGCCAGGCCCCAGATCACTCCGCGCTGCAGGGGTATATGCTCCAGGAAATTGCCATGCTCCTGCATATAGGAGACAAGCATATGACAGTATTCCCTGGCAAGCCCCTGCTGGCGAGCCATTATCTCTCCCATGGCCTCTGGTATACCCCAGCCGATGCCGCCTGATTCATCATTCAGCTGCCAGATCATCCTGCGCATGATCACTCTGGCAGACTCCATGTCTTTACGGGCCAGCTCGGCCACTACCACGCCCATGGCCGTGACTGCCCGCCATTTGACCAGGGAGTCGCCATGACAGAGAAAAGAAAAAAGTGGATTCACCACCTGCCGGGCGGGCAAACTCCGCAATGTTTCGAGACCGGCAGCAAAGTCTTCTTGCTGCAGGAGCTCCAGAACCTTGCGCTTCAGCCGGCGACCGCTCCATCTATGAGCCTCACTGTTCATAGCTACTCCCGAGTATGCCTGTTCGCCCCGCCTCCTGTGCAGCTGCGGTGGCTATCTCCCCCATATAATCACCCCCTTTACTCCATGCAAGCAACCGCTACTGGGCCCAGATGCTACTCGAAGGCAGCCCAGCCCTTTTCTGTTGGCACTCTCAGGAGGTGCACTCTGCGTCAAACTGTTCGTTGCACCGCTGCTGGCAATGCGCTATACTTGTGCCGCTTTGATCATTTCAGGCAGAGAAGGGAGCAGATGATGACAGCCAATGAAAACCTCATCAAAGTCTACGAGTATGCTCTGAACCAGGAACAGACCGGCATGAGTTTTTTCCAGACCTCGCTGCAGCGCCTTGGCATAGGAGCGGCAGTGAACGCTTTCAAGCGTCTGATCGAGGAGGAGGAAAAACATATCGTTTTCATCAGCACTATCATTGAGAATCTGAAACAGGGAAGGGATCTGGATCTGGATAAGGTGAAAGAAGTTGTCCTGGAGCCGACCAATTACTTTGATGACCGGGCAAAATCCGAATTCTTGCAGCAGTGTGTGGAGGGGTCCATGGTGCCTGATGTAACCGTGTTCAACACTGCCTGGCTCATCGAAAAAGATCTCAGTGAATTCTATGCTGCTGCCGCCAGAAACACAGAAGGAAGAGCCAGCGAAGCCTTTGCCATGCTTTCCCGCTGGGAAAAGGCCCACGAAAAGTTCTTCAAGGAATACCGGGACAAGATTGCCGCAGTGTACGCCACCATGCCCTGGGGTGGATGAAGGTCCTTCCACCATGCCCTGGGGTGGATGAAGGTCCTTCGTTGGTTATCACACATCCCATAGGCCTAACGTCGGTGAATGCTGGGATATTGTCGAAGCGGCGTATATTCGTCCCGCCTCCCCTTGCTTTTGTTACTATCACTATCTCTTTTTCCAAGGAAGGCGGGGCAATATCCGCAGCGAGGGCTGTCACAAGCTATCATTCAGGGGAGCAGGTTCGCTACCGGAGCAGCCCGAGCGTAAGCGATGACAATGTCCCAGCATTCACCCTGTGGCCCGTCATTGTTACTCCTCATAAGACAAAAAAACTTAGCGGACTCCGATTGCATCTCCTCTAGTTTCATCAATTACATCATATCCTTATCACTTTCTTCCACGGCCCGATCGATCTCCGCCTTCAACTGCGGCGGCAGTCCAGGTATATCCACGCTCAAAAACCCCCTCACTATGGTGGCAGTAGCCTCGTCTTCGGAAAGTCCCCGCGACATGAGATAGAGTATTTCTTCCTGGGCAATCTTGCCCACAGCAGCTTCATGAGACATCTCCACTCCGTCCACCTTGCCCTGCAGCTCGGGAATGGCATGAATACTGCCGCCATTGAGGATTAGCCCCCGACACTCCAGATGAGCCTTGACCCCGGGGACCTCACCCACCAGGTCTCCCCGGGCAATTATGTGCCCGCCATTGCTGATGGTCCGCGCAATAATTTCGGCCCGGGTCTCCGCTTCCTGCAGAATAATCCGGCCGCCCACATCCATAGTCGAACCTGGACTTCCCACGAGCAGGCTGTAGAAGCGCGCCACAGCCCCCCTGCCCACCAGATGTGTGGTGGGATACATTTGCAGCGATTTCACCGGCTTCATGCAGATGTAGTTGTTCAGGAAAAGCCCCCCTTCTTCCACCACGCCCACTGATCTGGGCCGCACTGCCATCTCCTCTGCCCAGTTGTGAATCATGGTAAAGCTGAGAGTGGCATTCTTCTTGATGAAGAATTCAGAGATGCCCACATGGAGGCCGCGGCGCAGATGGGCAGCAGTGGCGCAGCCAGTGATCACATGCAATTCAGAGCCCTCTTCGGCAATAATCAGATTGTGCACATTCTGACTCGAGCCTTCCCTGTCAATATAAAGGCAGGCCTGCACCGGATAGATCACCTTGCTGCCTGGCAGGGCCCTGATCACATAGCCGTCTTGCAGATTCAACTGGGCGCTGGCGGTATACTTGTCTGTGTCGACCTGGACGAGCTTCCAGTAGTAGTCTTTGACCCAGTCATACTGCTCCAGGGCCTGCCTTATTGGTATCACCTCCAGGCCATCCTGTTTCGAGTGGCAGTGTATCACTGAGGCGCCCTTCTGCACGTAAGTGCCGGCCCGGTCTCTTTCCTGCACGTCGACTCCTGCCAGCAGCAGCCTGGACTGGTCTTCTGCCGGCAGGCTTCTCAGGTCTTCAATGTAGTCCTCCTGGCCAGGTTCAACCGTGTAGGCGTCAAGATCAATATCTTCACCAATGGCAGCCTTCTTGTCCCTGGCTCGCTCAGCCCTCTCATTTAAATCAAGCATCGTACACACTCCTCGTAGCCGACCTCACCTATACATTCCAGAATCTCCTGGGGATTGCTCTTGCAGCTGAGTACACCGTTGTAGAGCACCTGGGCCTTGTCCGCTGTAACATAATCCAGGATGAAGCCTGTGTGGGTGATGATGAGGCCCATCTTGGTCCGCTCCTGGCGCAGCTGCAACCTGGTTTTTTTGTCCGGGTGCGGCGGTAGTTCACGCTGAAGCAGTTCGCTGATGGTCATGCCTATGAGCGAGATATTCTCCAGATCCACGCCAGACTCGGGCTCATCGAAGAGAATGAGGTCCGGGTCCTGCGCCATGAGCTGCAGCAGTTCAGACCGCTTGATCTCGCCTCCGGAAAAGCCGGCATTGATGTCCCGCTCTAGAAAGTCAGCAAAATTTACCCTTCTGGCCAGGCTCTCCACCTCGATGCCGTTGCTGGCACAGATTTCCACCATCTGTCTCGTCTTCAATCCATGAATAGTGGGGGGGCGCTGATACGACATGCCTATGCCAAGTTTGGCTCGCTCGTTCACCGGCAGATCAGTGATGTCTCGGCCTTTGAAGGAAATTCTTCCACCAGTGACCCTGTACTGCGGATATCCCATGATGGTCATCAGCAGCGATGTCTTCCCGGAGCCATTGGGACCAAAAAGAACGTGCGTTTCCCCCGGGGGGATTTCCAGGTCAATGTGCTTCAGTATTTCCCGATCCCCAAGCTCCACCTGCAAGTCTTCAATTACCAGCATACTTTCCTCTCCTTTATTCACTGGCGCTCTTTGCCGACCGGCTCACACCCTGGGCATTATCCCTGGTTATTGCAAGATCCTTTACCCGAGCTCTCAGCTGATTGTGCTGCATCCGCACTTGGCAACCTGTGTTGTTTCAGCTGGTTAGTGTTTATTGACACCTCGTGATGTCTCTGCAGCATGGCAGCAGTTCCGGCGCTGCAGCATTTGTTGCCAGCAGACCATCTCATGAATCATCCGACCTCAGGAAAAAATCGAGAGCACTCAAAAAATGCGTATACGCTGCAGGATAAGCCCTGAGCCGTTTGGCAAAGGCTGCCGCTGTACTCACTGCCTTTTCCTCGAGACTGCGCTCACCGGTTGCCTGGGCCAAACGCAGCAGGTTCATTGCTGCCACTGAATTGCTCGAGGGCACTGCGCCGTCATAGATCTCTTTTGTCTGCTTTATCAGCACCTCGTTCTCCTTGCCGTTGAACAGAAAACCTCCTCCCTTGTTATCCCAGAACAGCTCCAGCATGGCTCCAGTGAGAGCCAGGGCTTTCTCCAGGTAGCCGTCCTCAGAGGTGGCCTCGTAGAGCTCCAGCAGTCCCCAGACAAGAAAACTATAGTCGTCGGCAAAACCCTGATAAGCTGCTTCTCCCTGGCGGAAGCGCCTGAGCAGCCGCGGGCCAGGCCTCTCGAGGGCCTCCTCTATGAAATGGGCTGCTCTTCGGCCCGCCCGCAGAAACTTCTCATTTGCCATCGCCCGGTAGCCTCTGGCCATGGCCGCTATCATGAGTCCATTCCATGAGGTAAGTATTTTGTCATCCTTGAGCGGATGGATCCTTTTTTCCCTGGCATCAAACAACCGCTTCCTGGCAGACTCGAGTATCTTCGCCAGTCCAGCCGCATCCATCCCTTCCCCTGCGGCGAATTCTTCCAGGCTCATTCGAATGTGCGGAATGCTGCGGCCGCCCTCGAAGTTGCCGTTGGGGCCAACATCGTAGAAGCAGCAGAAGAGCTCGGCCTCTTCTTTGCTCAGATGCTGCCGTACTTCCTCTGGCGTCCAGGTGTAAAAACGCCCCTCTTCACCCTCGCTGTCAGCATCTTCTGCCGTGTAGAAGCCTCCCTCCCGCGCCGTCATGTCGCGAAGCACATAGTTTAGAATATCTGCAGCCACCTCCCCGTAAAACGGCTCGCCGGTCAGCTGATAGGTTTCCGCGTAGACAATAGCCAGCAGAGCCTGATCATAGAGCATCTTTTCGAAATGAGGCACCAGCCATTTCTCGTCCACCGAGTAGCGGTGAAAGCCGTGGCCCAGCTGATCGTAGATGCCACCCATTCTCATCTGAGTAAGGGTCTTCTTCACCATGGCGAGAGCCTGGGAATTGTGCTGTCTCCTGTACCATCTGAGGAGAAAAGTGAGGTTGTGCGGCGTGGGAAATTTGGGCGCCTGGCCGAAGCCTCCCCAGGTCTGGTCAAAAGTCTGCCGTAGTTGAGCAAAGCCTTTTTGCAGGGTGGCAAGCCCAGGGACAGAGCCGGCGTCGCCGGCAGCGCGAGGTTGAATTCCTCTGGTTATCTTGTCGCTCAGCTGCAGCAGTTGAGAGCGGTCTTTCTGCCAGGCTGCAGCGATCTGAGTGAGCAGCTCTATGAATCCCGGCATTCCCATGCGGCCGGTTCTGGGGAAATAGGTGCCGGCATAGAAGGGTTTGCCCTCCCAGGTCATAAAAATACTCAGAGGCCAGCCCCCCCGCAAAGTGACAGCCTGGCACACGGCCATGTAGGTGGCATCCACATCCGGCCGTTCCTCGCGGTCAACTTTGATAGAGACGAATGACTCATTGAGAAGACGCCCAACCTCTAGATCTTCGAAAGACTCGTGCGCCATCACATGGCACCAGTGACAGGTAGAATAGCCGATGGAGAGAAAGATAGGCTTGTCCTCGGCCCTGGCTCTGGCAAAGGCCTCTTCTCCCCAGGGATACCAGTCCACCGGGTTTTCCGCGTGTTGCAGAAGATAGGGGCTCTTTTCTTGCGCCAGTCTGTTCATGCCAAAAAATTCCTTTCGCCATTCAACGCCGGCCGCTCATCCTGACCTGTGACAACAAAGCTAACCATCCGTGAGAGGAAAATCCACACTGTTCAACCCATTTCCCCTCGGGCCCGCTGGCAAGCTCTTTCATTGGCGGCAATCTACTACAAAGAAAGGAGAACCGCATGGTCCTCCTTTCTTCGCCTCACCTGGCTGTTCAAGCAGAAGAAACAATAAAGAGAATCAGGAGCTCATCTTTTCGGCAATTTGCCTGCCGTAGTCATGAGCCATCTGCATGCCTCCGCCCAGAGTGGCCGATTTCAGCCGCAGCGGGTCACTCACCATGGTCATTTTGAAGATATGTTTCATGGTGTCGTAGATTCGAGCCGGGGCCTCGCCGCTCCAGCCAAAGGCCCCGAAAGCACCCCCCACCTTGCCTTCCAGGTTGGCCTTTTCACCGAGAAAGAGCAGGGTTTTCATGGCAGGCATCATTTCGCCATGATAGGTGGCCGCCCCGAATACATAACCATCGTAGCCTCGCAGGGCCTCTTCATCCTTTATGTCTCGCACATTGACTACATCCGCTTCGCAGCCGGCCATGCGAATGCCTTCTGCAATCAGTTCAGCAATCTTTTTCGTCTGATTCGTCCTG
>JAFDGZ010000013.1 GCA_019309045.1 Deltaproteobacteria bacterium
CGCAGCAACTTGCCGGTCGGCGTCCTCGGCAGAGATTCGACGTATTCAATTGCTCGAGGCAGCTTGTAGATGGCAATGTGCTGCTTCAAGAACTCTTTGAGCTCTTCAAAGAAGGCATCGCTTCCCTCGTGGCCTGGCTTGAGCACCACAAAGGCTTTGGTAATCTGACCCTTTTCCGGGTCCGGGATGCCCACTACGCCAGCATCAGCTACTGCTGGATGCTTGCAGATGGCCTCTTCAACCTCTGCAGGCCCGATGCGGTAGCCAGAGCTCTTTATCATGTCGTCTTCGCGGGAGACGAAGAAGATGTTGCCGTCTTCTCGCATGTAAACTGCGTCCCCCATCTGATTCCAGCCGTTCTTTACACCCTTGCGTTGTGAGTTGAGCAGACGCTCGTTGTCCACATAGGGCTTCCAGTAGAGGCTGCCCGAGGGACCCTTGAGAATCATGCTGCCGATATCATTAGGTTTGCAGTCGTTCCAGTCGGCGTCGACCACCCGCACCAGTACTCCAGGCAGGGCCTTGCCGATGGAATTGGGAACCGGCTCCGGGTTCATGGTGTTGGAAGTGACCAGATGGAGCATCTCAGTGCCGCCGAGACCTTCCCAGATGGGCTGGCCGGTCAACTTTTGCCAGGCCTCCAGGGTCTCGGCTCCCAGGGCGTCGCCTCCCGAAGTGTAGAGGCGCACAGAACTGGTATCGTAGTTCTTGAAGTCAGGAAATTTCATCAGAGCCCTGTACGCTGTGGGCAGGCCGGTGAGAATGGTAATCTTGTGCTTCTGGATAAGATCCAACATGTCCGGAGGCGAGAATTTCGGAATGAGGGAAATGGCCGCGCCGCCCACGAACGGGATCAAAGCGAAGGTGCCGAAGCCGGCAGCAAATGAGACCGGGGCAGCTCCGCCGAGCACGTCGCCGGGCTCCATCTTGTAGACATACTTGTTTACCATCTTGGCTTCGATAATGGCCGGCCGGACAAAATGGACACATCCTTTGGGCATGCCGGTGGTTCCCGAGGTGTAGAGGATGACGCCGATGTCGCCGGCATCGAGCATGGTGGCTTCGAGTTCTGCAGAGCCGGCTTCGAGCATCTCTTCAAAGACCAGGTTGCCGGCAGACTTGACTTCGTCCGGACTGCCGCCGATGACAATGACCTTGGTGCCGTATTCGAAGTTCGGCTTGGCGTCTTCAACGGGTGCCATGAGGGGCGCGTTGACGATGAAATACTTCATTTCGGCGTTGTTTGCCACAAAGGCAACTTCTTCGCCTGACCAGAGTGGTGAAGTGGGCACGGGAATGGCACCGATTTTCTTGATGGCGAAGATGGCCACGATGGCCTGGGGCGAGTTCACCAGTCTGATGCCGACTCTGTCTTGGGGTTCTACTCCCACTTCTTTGAGGGCATTGCCGAACTTGTTCACCTGCTGCTGCAGCTGGGCAAAGGTGATGGACTTGTCCATAAACTTGACGGCAACATTGTCACCCCTTCCTTCTCGTACATGCCGATCGAGGAGAAAATCGGCAAGGTTCAGCTCAGTTGGAGTATCCGCAAACTCCTCCGGAACAATGTACTCAGGCCACATATCTTTTGGCGGTAGGTAGTTCTCTGGTATTTTGCCCATAACATAATCCTCCCTTGACACGCATGTCATTCATTTGCATTACCCAGCAAGCATGATACCCACCCAGGCCAGCTCCTGTCTCTCAACTCTGCCTGAGACATTGGGGACCCGGGCAGCAACAGAACAGTCACCTCCTTTCAAGGGATTTTGGCTGGGTTCGATTGTCACACATCCTCAGCCGTGCTGGTTAATGAGACCCACAACAAAGCCGCTCCATTCTGGCGGGAGCAGCAGAATCCTATTAGTAAAACCTGTCATCTCAGCAGCGTTATGGTCGGAGTCGGCGTTTCCCTCCGTGGGCGGCACCTTTCTAAGGAGTTGCCGACACCACCCTGTGTCCCTCGGCCTCCAGGGCCTCCTTGAGTCGGTCGATATCACATTTCTGCAAACGAAACGAGTAGATTCTCTCAGTGGGCTCCTCGCGGAGAATACCCACACTGATGATTTCGCCGTCGTGCTCTCTTATTATGCGAGAGACTTCCTGAAATTCCACCCGGCAGTCCGTTACCAACACATCGATGCGCGAGCTCGAGCGCAATACTCCCATGATGTCTATGAACGCCCTGAGTATATCCACTACAGTGAGGACGCCAACGAGTTTGCCGTCCTCCAGCACAGGCATGCCGCCGATCTTGTGTTCAGTGATGAGAAGTGCCGCCTTTTCGAGGACTTCAGAGGCTGATACAGTAATGGGGTTGGAAATCATTACATCGCCAATACTCAATTCTTCGATCATGGAGGGTATGAGGACTCCCCGGAGATCTCCGTCAGTCACCCAGCCAACCAGAGTGTCCTCCCTGTTCACCACTGGCAGGTGTCTGACCGAGTGAGTCTTCATGAGGGTGATCGCCTCCTGAATCGAAGCTTCCGGAGAAATGGTGACGGGATTTCTTGACATCCGTCTTGATACCAGCATGAATCAATACCTCATAATACTTTAAGCAGGCGAACAAGGAATACGACAGACTCGACGTCTGTGACCGAGTCCGGCACACCTGTCCAAAATAGCTACATTTGCCGGTCTAGAGAGTCAACACAGATACCCATAGAGACAGTGCCTGAAGTGCCAATCCGTAACACCCTTTTCTATGGCAAAATGTCCACATCATCTGCGAGTCGACTCACTCATGTGGAATAGAAGATAAAAGTCCGAAAACTCGGCAGGTAGGATATGGAACACCGTTGAATCGGTCGTTCAACTCTGCTGTGATTCCATGGACCTCCGTCGTAATTGTGAGCTGACTATAGGATATTGGTGCCGAAAATGCAAGGGAAAAAGGCTTGCCGGGGAAGTTGGCGGGCTGCAGCCGTATCTTGACATTTCCCTTGCAGTTGCTATACTGAAAATCAATTTGAGCCCCGAAAATTCGGGGCCTTTGTCTATCTCTCTATTTCTCCGGCACGAGCATGGCCAACGCCAGCAAATGTAAATTCATTTTTGTTACCGGTGGTGTGCTTTCCTCGCTCGGCAAAGGACTGGCTTCAGCAGCAATGGGTGCTTTGCTGGAAAGCCGCGGCCTTCGGGTAACCCTGCAGAAACTGGATCCCTACATCAATGTGGATCCAGGGACCATGAATCCCTTTCAACACGGCGAGGTGTTCGTAACAGACGACGGTGCCGAGACTGACCTGGATCTTGGCCATTACGAACGCTATACCGCTGCCCAGATGGGCAAGAAGAACAACTTCACTTCCGGCAGCATCTATTATTCTGTGATCACTAAAGAAAGACGGGGAGACTATCTGGGCGGTACGGTGCAAGTCATCCCCCACATCACTGACGAAATCAAGCAGAACATTCTCAAGATCACCAACGGGGTGGACGTGGCTATTGTGGAGATCGGCGGCACGGTTGGTGATATTGAGGGGCTGCCTTTTCTGGAAGCGATCAGGCAGTTCAAGAGCGATGTGGGCAAGGAGAATGTCATTTACATCCATCTCACCCTGGTGCCCTACATAAAGGCAGCTGGCGAGGTGAAAACCAAACCCACCCAGCACAGCGTCAAGGAGCTTCGAGGCATCGGCATCCAGCCTGACATCCTGCTCTGCCGCACCGAGATACCATTGGACAAGAAAATCAAGGCCAAGATTGCCCATTTCTGCAATGTGGAACCAGAGGCGGTGATCACCGCCCAGGATGTGGAGAGCATTTATGAGGTTCCCCTCAGGTTTCATGAAGAGGGGCTGGATGACAAGATAGTGCAGTACCTCAATATCTGGACCAGGGCGCCCCGGCTGGAGCGCTGGGAAGATCTCGTCCATCGGTTGAAGAATCCCAGGCATGAAGTGACCATCGGCATTGTGGGTAAATACATTGATCTGCGAGAGTCCTACAAGAGTCTTAACGAAGCGCTGGTGCATGGCGGGGTGGCGAACGAATGCAGGGTGCAGCTCCACTATGTGGACTCGGAACTGTTGCAGCAGGAAGATCCGCAAAAGCATCTGTCGCAGGTAGACGGCATTCTGGTGCCGGGAGGCTTTGGCTCGCGCGGTGTAGAGGGGAAAATCAGGGCCATCAAATATGCCAGGGAGAATCTGGTTCCCTTTTTCGGCATATGCCTGGGCATGCAGCTGGCCGTGGTGGAGTTTTCTCGCAATGTGGCAGCTCTGCCAGAGGCGCACAGCATTGAATTTGCTCCTGACACGTCCCAGCCCGTCATCTATCTCATGAGAAAGTGGTATGACCCTCAGAAGGACGTTGTCCACTGCAGAGACGAGCACTCTGACCTGGGGGGCACCATGCGCCTGGGCGCTTATCCCTGCATTCTCGCTGAGAATTCCAATGCCTTCAGAGCCTATGGCCGCCGGCAGATTTCTGAAAGACACCGACACAGATACGAGTTCAACAACGACTACCGTGAGGTGCTGGCAGCCAAGGGGTTGCGTTTCACCGGGTTGTCGCCGGACGAACAGTTGGTGGAGATCGTGGAGCTCGAGGACCATCCCTGGTTTCTCGGCTGCCAGTTTCACCCGGAGTTCAAGTCCCGGCCCATGAAACCTCACCCTCTCTTCAGAGAGTTCATACGAAAGTCTTTTGAAAATGCCCTCCAGAAAGACAAGGTGGTGGCAGCCTGAAAATGCAGGCCCTGACAATTGACCCCAAGAGACGGTAGATGCACACCATACAGCTCCCCCAGTGTTCTCTAGGCGGTGGTGATCTGTTTTTCATTGCCGGGCCGTGCGTCATCGAGAGCGCCGCTGCCACCCTGACCGCTGCCGCCACTGTAAAGAAGGTGGCCGACGAGTATGGGCTGCCAGCAATATTCAAGAGTTCTTACGATAAGGCCAACCGCACTTCCCACACCTCCTATCGAGGACCTGGTCTGCAGGAAGGTTTGCAGGTGCTGCAGGAGGTTCGGCAGCAGTATGGCCTGCCAGTGACTGCAGATGTCCACGGCGTAGAGGAGGTGGCAGCGGCAGCTGAAGTGCTCGACATTATCCAGATTCCTGCCTTTCTCTGTCGGCAGACGGATCTGCTGCTGGAGGCGGCAGCAACAGGCAAGCCTGTCAACGTCAAGAAGGGCCAATTTCTTTCTGCCACAGACATGGCCCATGTGGCTGCCAAGATACAGGCGCGGGGCAATCAGCAGATTATCCTTACAGAACGGGGAACCACCTTCGGCTACCACAATCTGGTAGTCGACATGCGTTCCCTGCAAATTATGCGGCAATACGGCCTGGTTGTCTTCGATGCCACCCACAGTGTCCAGCTTCCCGGCGGCGCCGGGCAGTGCTCCTCAGGTGAGCGCGGTTTTGTCGGCACCCTGGCGCGAGCTGCGGTTGCCGCCGGAGTGGACGGCATCTTCCTGGAAATTCATGAGAATCCTGATTGTGCACTCTGTGATGGCCCCAACTCCATTGGCTTCGACGAACTGGAGCGCCTTCTGGGTGTGTTGTTGAAGATTCATCGGGCAGTAAAGTGGCAGGATAGTCCATGAAGTACCTGGTAGGTGAGCAGGAGGTGGCAGCAAGAGCAGCCAGAGTGAGGCTGCTGTTGCTCGATGTGGACGGGGTGCTCACAGATGGCACTCTTTTCATCCACCACGACGGTCGGGAGAGCAAGATGTTTCACGCCCATGACGGCCTGGCCATCAGGCTGCTGCAGGAGGGCGGCATCGAAGTGGGCATTCTCAGCGGCAGACGCTCTGAGGTGGTGGCCAGCAGGGCAGAGGAATTGGGAATTCGCCTGGTGGCCCAGGGCACCCTCTACAAGACTGCCGCCTATGAGGAGATGCTCCAGCGGTGCGGACTGCTCGAGGCAGAGGTGGCCTATGTGGGAGATGACCTGGTGGACGTGCCCGTACTGAAAAGGGTGGGACTGGCCGTGGCAGTGGCCAACGCCGCCCCCGAAGTAATCTCGTGCTGTCATCTGCTGACGAGCCGCCCTGGTGGCCGGGGCGCGGTGCGTCAAGTGGCGGAACTTCTCCTCAGGGCCCAGGATCTCTGGCAGCGCGTCACAGCTCCCTTCCTTGGGCAAAGTCCTGGCTAGACATACGAATCGAGGCCTGCCGTTGCAGCGAGCGGCGGTTCTGCACAGGGTCAGCTGGTTGGCTTGCTGGCCTGGCGGTGCAGGTGCGCTCCGGGGTGATTGCTGCTGGCTGCAGCAGTGAAGCAGCAAGGCTCCGGCGCCGCCGTGAACTAGACAGGCAGCAGAATAAAAGTGAACTTGGTGGTCAACCTTATGAAATTGTTCTCCTATTGAGCTATTTGTCGAAGAAATCGGACTTTACAGGCTCCCAACAGCATGATATATGAAAAATATCTCCCGTTGAGCGAGAGACATGTGCATGAAAGTTGCATAAACTGGGAGACATCCTCTTGGTGAGAGTGGGTTGATTGCATGCAGCAGCAAAAGTGGCGGCAACTGCGCAGCTTCCGGTGGTTTATTGGACTTGCCATGATCCTTGTGGCTGGGGTGGTAGTTGTGACAATGGAGTCAGGCACCGGCAAAAGCCCCGAGGATCTGCTTGCCGCGAACCCCGCCCCGGACGACAAGGCGAATGTGACCCTCGATCAGCTAGACTTTTCCGATGTGAGCGAAGGAAAAGCCAGTTGGACCCTGAAGGCCTCCCAGGCTCGCTACTACAAGGAGCAGCAAGTGACGGCCTTCACCAACGTGCAGGCGGTCTTCTACATGAAGGACGGCAGCAGGGTGGAATTGCGGGGTGATGAAGGAACCCTGCACAATGACACCAGGGATGTGGAAATAAAGGGCGAAGTGAGAGTAAAGGTTGGCGACCAGTATCGTCTGACCACGGAGCGGCTTTTTTATTCCAACAAGGAGCGCTCTATTACCACTCCTGATCCAGTAGTCATAGAGGGACAGGGAATTTTCGTCAGAGGCAGGGGCATGATATTGGCTCTCGACAGCCACAGCCTCAGGATAATGAACCAGGTCGAGGCCCGCATGCAGGCTCCATCGCTGACTCTGTAAAGTTACTGGCCGAGAGGACGTCTCGCCGGGGGAGCAAATGTGGAGGTGAGCACCGCAGGGAAGAGAAATTGCTGCCGCCTCGTTTTGGCCCTGGTGCTCACAGGACTTTCCCTGAGTGGCGTGCTTGCCGGCTCCGGCAGTACTGCTCTTGCCAAGGCCGCAGCCCGAGAGCAGAGCACGATCCACATTACCAGTGACCACCTGGAGGCCCGGCAGAAAGAGCAGCAGGTGATCTTTTCGGGTAATGTGGTTGCCAGTGAGAAAGATTTGACAATCCAGGGTGACCGGCTGACAATCTACTATGAAGCGCCCGAGACAGCAAAAGGCAAGCAAGCGCTCGTTGGCCAGGTTGAGCGGATCGTGGTGCAGGGCAATGTAAGGATCTCTCAGGGAAACCGTGTTGCCACGGGCGAACAGGCAGTTTATTATCATAGCGGCAACAAGATCGTCCTGACCGGGGAGCCGCGCTTGCAGCAGGACAAGGATTTCGTTCAGGGAGAACGCATTACCCTTTTCCTCGACAGTAAAAGAACCGTTGTGGAAGGAGGAGAGAACAAACCTGTTGAAGCAACAATACATAGACTCCTCAAGAGCGGCACTTTCGGTAGCAGCCCAGGCGGCAAAAAGAGCCGCAGCCGCGACAATGAAGGATAGCCTGGTGGCCCAGGACCTGGTGAAGAGTTTTCACCGCCGCCGGGTGGTAAACGGGATCAACCTGACGGTGCAGCAGGGTGAAATTGTCGGGCTGCTCGGACCGAATGGTGCCGGCAAGACCACCACTTTCTACATGATGGTGGGCCTGATTGCACCTGACAGCGGCAAGGTGCTGCTCAATGGTCAGGAGATAACCAGACAACCAATGTACCTCAGGGCGCGGTGGGGTGTCACCTACCTGCCGCAGGAGCCGTCGATATTCCGCAAACTCACGGTTCGAGACAACCTAATGGCCATTCTGGAGACCATGAACCTTACAAGGCAGGAGAGAAACCAGAGGCTGGAACAACTGCTCGATGAGTTGAATGTGGCGCATCTTGCTCGCAATCGAGGCGATTCCCTCTCCGGAGGTGAACGGCGGCGGGTGGAAATTACCCGGGCTCTGGTGACCTGCCCGACCTTTTTGCTCATGGACGAACCTTTTGCTGGCATTGATCCGCTGTCAGTGGTAGACCTGCAGAAAGTCATTTCTCGGCTGAAAGACAAGAGCATTGGCTTGCTCATATCGGATCATAATGTGAGGGAGACCTTGAAGGTGTGTGATCGGGCCTACATCCTGCATCAGGGAACGATTCTGGAGGAAGGTGATGCAGAACAGATAGCCTCGAGCCCGGTTGCCCGACGTTTCTATCTGGGTGACGAATTCAGTCTATAGAGAACTTTGGAGCCATGGCAATCGAACTGAGACAGCAGCTCAAACTGGCACAGCAATTGATCATGACGCCGCAATTGCAGCAGGCCATCAAGCTTCTGCAACTGTCACGCCTGGAACTGTTGGAGACCATCACCGAAGAACTCGAGAGCAATCCACTTCTAGAAGAGGTGCAGGAGGGACCGCCCGAGCAGGAAAGTGCCGCCTATGAAAGCAAGCAGGCCAAGAAGGATGAGCCCGTCTCAGAGGTCACTATTGAAGAGAAGCCCAGGGAGGATTTCGACTGGGAGGCCTATCTGGGGGAATACAGCACCAGCCCCCGCACCTCGAGAGAATACGAGTACGCCCCAGAATTGCCGGCGCTCGAGAGCCGTCTCACCAAGAAGCCCTCATTGGATGCGCACCTTCGCTGGCAGCTCCATCTTTCCCGCCTGAATGATGAACAGAAAGAGGTGGGAGACCTCATTATCGGCAACCTGGACAGGGACGGCTATCTCAAGGCTGAAGTGGAAGAGATTGCTGCCATGTGCGGCAGCAGCGTGCCCTTTGTGGAGGAGGTCCTGCAGTTCATCCAGCAGGAGTTCGACCCTCCGGGTGTGGCAGCCAGAGATCTGCAAGAGTGTCTACTTATCCAGGCCAATAATTTGCAGCTTGAAGATGACCTGGTGGTTACCATCATCAAGGAGCACCTGCGGAATCTGGAGTGCAAGAACTACCAGGCCATTGTCAAGGCCACGGGCCGGAGTCCCGAAGAGATTCAAGCGGCCATCGAGATCATCACCCAGCTGGAACCCAAGCCGGGTCAGGCATTCAACGAGGAAGAGATCCAGTACATCAGCCCTGACATCTATGTCTTCAAGGTGGACGACGACTTTGTCATTGTCCTGAACGAAGACGGCTTGCCCAAGCTGAGGGTCAACCCCTTTTATCGCGACGCTTTGAGCAAGGACGGCATGGTCTCCGAGACAACCAGGGACTATATTCAGAATAAACTGCGCTCGGCAGCCTGGCTGATAAAAAGTATTCATCAGAGGCAGCGCACCATCTACCGGGTGGCAGAGAGCCTGGTGAAGTTCCAGCGAGAGTTTTTCGAGAAAGGCATTGCCCACCTCAAGCCACTGGTGCTGCGCGATGTGGCTGAAGATCTCGAAATGCACGAGTCCACCATAAGTCGAGTAACCACCAACAAATACATGCATACCCCCCAGGGGGTGTTCGAACTCAAGTACTTTTTCAATTCTTCCATAAGCAGTCTCACGGGCGGCTCCGTGGCCTCTGAAAGCGTCAAAGAGCGCATAAGACAGATTGTCCAGAACGAGGATCCACGCAAGCCTTACAGTGACAAGGCCATAGTGGAAATATTGCGGCGGGAAAACATTGATATTGCCCGCCGAACCGTGGCCAAGTACCGTGAATTGCTTGGTATTTTACCGTCAAATCTCCGCAAGCAGCCGGTGTGGGGGCCGAGCAAGCGCAAGAAACGTACTTGAGTGGTCTGAAGAGTGCCCGACAATGGGCGGCGTCTTGTTTCAGACAACTCTGCCGGGAACGGCAGCCAATCACTATGAGGTGGTAGATTAGCGGGAGGGAGCAGATGCAGGTTTCAGTTACTTTCAGGAAGATTGATGCATCGGAGACACTCCGTAACTATGCTGAAGAGAAGCTTTACCGCATTAAAAAATACGTCGAAGATCCCATAGAGGCGCATGTGGTTCTTTCGGTGGAAAAGTTTCGCCATGTTGCTGAGGTAACGATCAATGCCAACGGTATCAGGATAAAGGGCGCCCAGCAAACCGAGGATATGTATTCCGCTATAGACATGGCTGTTGACAAGCTGGAGTCACAGATCAAGAAATACAGGGAGAGGCTCAAACAGCACAAGGGAGACGGTGGGGCCAGATCCCAGGTATTTACTCTGACCGCCGGTGGAGAGGAGGGATTCGAAGAGGACCAGGGTCCACAGATCATCAAGACCGAACAGGTGTATGCCAAACCAATGGACCTGGACGAGGCTGTCATGCAGATGGAACTGGCAGAGGGAGAATTTTTGGTCTTTACCAATAGCAGGACAAAGCATATAAACGTTCTTTACCGCCGTAAAGACGGCAATTATGGTCTCATCGAACCGGTGGTGTAGAGCGTCTAGCAAGCGGTTCCGGGGTGCGACCCTTATCTGGCCGCTGCCAATGCTTAGAGTAGCTAGCAACCCGGGCAGGCATCAGGCAATGTGAGGGCGCTGGCTGGACAAGGCAAGAGTTGCTGTTGTGAATACGGTTGTGGTCTGGGACAATAGAATCCACAAATAGCGGGGTAGCTAGGCTCAGTGAAGATATTGGATATCCTCCACAAAGAAAGCATCATTCCTGAACTGCGCGCTCAGAATAAAAAGGAGGTGCTGGAAGAACTGACAACGGCGCTCCTGCGCCACAAGCAGAGTCTCGACAAGGATGCCCTGGTGGAGGTACTGCTGGAAAGAGAGAAGCTCGGCAGTACTGGAATCGGCGATGGCATTGCCATCCCGCACGGAAAAGTCTCGGATCTCGATGAACTGCTGCTGTCATTCGGGCGCAGTGTCCAGGGTGTAGATTTTGATTCCATGGACGGCAGACCGACCCATTTATTCTTCCTGCTGGTGGCGCCTGAGAACTCAGCCGGGGTTCACCTGCGGGCACTGGCCAAGATCTCGCGCCTGCTCAAGAGTGCCCATTTCCGCAAACGACTCATGGATGCCAGCACTACCGAGGAGATCTTTCATATCATCCAGGAAGAGGACAAAGAATTCTGACCAGCCCCTGCTTCCTCTTGATCCAGATATTTGTCATAATTGTCATAAATTGATGCGGCATCGGCGCGGGGAACACTTCGCTGCCCAGCCGCAGCTCTGGACCTGCCGTTGCTGCTGTAATTCCTGGCCAGGATTGGCTGGCAGGTCCTGCAGCCGGTAGGTGTCTGTCCAATATATTGGGGCAACGCTTCTACAGCCAGGGGATGGGTGGCTGTGAACTTCAGGGACCTGGTGAGTATAGAGGGAGTGCGGCTGGCGGTGGCAGCAAGTGAGCGCCTCCTGGATACAGTCATTCTGTCGCCTCACCTCCACGGGTTGGCCAGCCTGCAGGGGCCGCGGTTGCCTATGCCCCAGAGGGGGCTGGTTTTTGTTCTCGAGGACAGCGATCTGGAAGAGCTCTGGGCAGCCGAGCCGCTGCTGGCGAGATTCAACGCCCTGCTGCCGGCTGTGGTCCTCCTGGAGGCGGCTGGCGGGGCTGTGCAAAGGGTGCAGCAAGAGTGTTCTTCTGCAGATCTGCTGGTGTGCACCGCCAGCGAACCCCTGAAGGTTGTGGCGGCGAGGCTGGCGCAGAGGCTCTTTGCTGCTGGGCGTCGGTTGGTGTCGATCCACGCTGTTATGCTGCGGCTGCAGGGCAGGGGAGTTGTCATTCTGGGCAGCAGCGGCAGCGGCAAGACGGATGTGGCCCTGGAACTGATCAGCAGGGGGCATCAGCTTGTTGCTGACGATGGTGTGGAGATATATTGTCCCTGTCCAGGAAGTGTCTGGGGCAGGTCGCCGCTGCCCGAGGGTGGCAATAGATTGGCAGTGTATGGTATTGGTATTATCGCAGCAGACCAGCTCTACGGGGAAAATGCGGTGGCTGCCGAGGCCCCCATCTGCCTGGCAGTGGATCTGGTGGATAATGAGACCTACAGAGATCCTCTCGAAGAACAGGGGCAGTTATTCTATCTCATGGGGGTAGGCGTACCATATGTGGCCCTGAATCCTGCCAGATCTGCCAATCTGGCGACGCTGGTGGAGCTCGCCATGAGAGTGCGGGGCAGAGAATTCCGGCGTAGTGGTGAGCTGGCCGGGCAACACTCCGAAGTGTCCGGTGTTGGGGACAGCCGCAGAGGGAGTGGTCAGTGAGACAGGCAGGTGGTGGACAGCCAGGCAATTCAGGACTGATTGTCATTGTCACCGGACTTTCTGGCTCGGGCAAGAGCACAGCCATAAAAGCGTTCGAGGATCTGGGCTTCTTTTGTGTGGACAATCTTCCTGTGCTGCTGCTGCCTGATTTTCTGGCCCTGCGCCAGCAGGGTTCTGAAGATTTGCGCTATATTGCTCTCGGTATGGATATCCGCGAGCGGCGTTTTCTCGAGAGCTATCCACAGATATTCAGCGAACTCTATCAGAAGGGAGCACACCTGGAGATTCTCTTCCTGGAGGCATCGAACGAGGTGCTGCAGCGCCGCTTCAGTCAAACTCGACGGAGGCATCCCCTGGCTGGCATAGACACGGTGCTCGAAGGAATAGAGGCCGAGCGTCGCCTTCTTCTGGATCTGAAGCGCATGGCTACCAGGGTGCTGGACACTTCCAACACCAGTGTGCACGAGTTGAAGCGGCTGGTGTCAAGGCTGTACAGTTTTCGTCCAGATCTAGAAGGCTTGCATGTCCACCTGCTCTCTTTTGGCTTCAAATATGGGGTGCCGCCTGAAGCAGACATTGTTATGGACGTGAGATTCCTGCCTAACCCATTCTTTGTGGACGATCTCAGGGATCTCGACGGCACCGGACAGCCAGTGATCGAATTCGTCTGCAGCAGGGAGAAGTCGCAGGTTTTCTTGCAGCGCTTCACCGATCTGCTCTTCTACCTTCTGCCGCACTACCAGGAAGAAGGGAAAAACTATCTTACCATTGCCATCGGCTGTACCGGCGGCAAACACCGTTCTGTGGTGATCGCCGGGGAGCTGGCACAGCGTCTGGCAGCCGAGGGCTACAAGGTGGACGTCAATCACCGAGATATGAAGGTGGAATTATAGCTTGTCTCGGGAGGTTGTATCTGGCAAAGCCGGCTGACACCGGCATACGGCAAAAATCTGCCACTTACTGAAGCAAGGAGATAATTCATGGTGGGACTGCTCGTGGTGACGCATCGAGATCTGGCCCAAGAGCTCATTGCCACTGCTGAACTCATTGTGGGAGAGATCGACAACTGTGTGGGGCTCTCTGTACAGCCCGATGTGCCGGTAGACGACCTGCGCCGTCAGATGCACCAGGCAATCGACCAGGTAAACAGCGGTGACGGCGTGATTGTGCTCACGGACATGTTCGGGGGGACTCCCAGCAACTTGAGCCTGAGTTTTTTGAATCAGCAGGGCATAGAAGTGGTCACTGGAGTGAATCTGCCCATGCTCATCAAGCTGGCCACCGCCCGCCAGGATTCGGAGGTGGGTGAACTGGCCAAACTCATAAAGGATTATGGCCGGCGAAGCATTTCCCTTGCCAGCGAAATCCTGGAAGGCGGCCCAGAATCATGAGTCAACTGCAGGCAGGGCCGGACAGGCGAGATATGGCCAGGTCAGCAGCGACAGGCTGCCAGCAAGGCACTGCTCTGTTCTCCGGGCGCACTCAACAGCGACACCTGTTTCCATGAAGCAAGACTGCAGCTATTCACAGCTTACCTTCAGAGCAATGCATCCCATGGACCTCCCCGAGGTCTTGGCCATAGAGAGGACGAGTTATGTCAATCCCTGGACAGCGGAGCTCTTTCTGGCCGAAATGGCCAAGAGTCATGCGGGACAGCGAGTGGCCAGGCTTGCCACAGGGCTAGAGGCAGGCACCATTGTCGGCTATATCTGCTACTGGCTGGTGGTGCCCGAGATAGAAATTGTCAACCTGGCGGTGCACGCTGCTCACCGAGGATGCGGCCGCGGCCGAAAACTTCTGCTGCATGCTCTCGGTTTGGCATATAATAAAGGTGTCAGACTGGCGACGCTGGAGGTCCGCCGAGGCAATGAAGCAGCCCGTTTTCTCTATGAGAGGCTGGGCTTCCGAACAGTGGCCGAACGCGCCAATTACTATGCCGAGTATGGGGATGCAGCCCTGATCCTGCAGCTGCAGATGGATCATAGGTGGTGGCACAGATGGCAGCAGAATTGTTCACTTCCGAGGCGCTGAGAATCAACCTGCAGAAAACCAGGGTGCGGGTGGACATCGAGCCGCGCTACCAGATCCTGGCCGAGGTGGTGCGTCAGTATGCCGGCATCGAACAGCAGACGCGAAAGATGCTGCTGGAGTTGAGCCATCCCTATAGAAATTGGGCCTATGTGGTGCAGGAGGCGCGCCGCTACGGCCTGAAGAACTTCGGCATTTACCTGAGCCATGCCAGAGGCGCCACAGTATTCTCCCTGCTGGCAGATATTTTTCTAGAGGCCATAAACAGCTGCCGCGACCGTCAGACCCAGGTGCAGGCGGCAGACAATCTCATCGTCCTGGTGGAGCGTCTGGCGGCAGACGGCACAGGCCGGGTGCAGCAGTACGGCGGCGTCCTGCAGCAGGTGCTGGCCAACATGGCTGCTTTGCCGGCTGACAGCTTTTTCCTGGTAGCCAGCAGCTATTACTCCCTGAAAAAGATCGGCAGGCATCTACTGGAAGACTGGCGTGGGGTCATGGACCTGGACAGCTATTGCAGGCTGGTTAGCAGAGCCCTGGGCACCGCCTATGAGTACTGGCTGGAGCAGGAGGACCCTCAGAAGTGGTTCGCCGACCAGGCTGACCAGTGGTGGGATCAGCAGGAGCATGGCCCCCCACTTGCCCCTGTTTCTCACCAGCGGCTGCAAATTCTCAGACGACAATTGCAGGAGATTGAAAGCAGCGGAACTGCGGTCGCCAGAACAGAGCGCCTCCTTGAACTGCCAGACTACATGGACATTGTGCGCTATTATGAAAGGCTGCCCTCTCTGCTCGGCAGTGACCGACCGTTTCCCAAAGTGCTCATACTCTACAAGATCATCGAGAACAGAGGACTGGAAGTCATTCATGAAGACAGCCTGCGGCAGATCAACTACTCCCTGGCCCAGATCATCCAGCAGCAGCCTCTCCAGGTGCTCAGCGCCTTTCTAGAGCGCACCTTCTCGGTACTGCAAACAAGCAAGAAACTCCATCCTGAGCGGGCCCTCACCTGCATAGCCACCATTGGCAAGGAGGTGTTCAAGACAGGAAATCGTCGTCTCATCGACCAGTTCCTGGGGCTCACCATCTCTGCTGGCTTCGAGTTTCCCGGCAGCTATGCGGTAAGCGTTGACTGGCAGCTGTTGACCAATCCTGTCCATATTCACAATATCCGGGTGTGGCTGGAAATCATTGCCCATGATCCCAGGCAGGCGCCCCGGCTGCTCTCCGCCCTGCTGGTAAATCTTGCCCTGGGAGGAGTCTGTATTCGGGACACTGATATTTTCCAGAGGGATGTGAGCAAGCTTCTCAACAGCCGGATAGAGCCGGTGTACAACCTGGTAAAGCAGCTCGCCCGGGTGTTTCCAGTGTATTTCAATGAAATTGGTGCTGAGGGCAGGCTGCGCGAAGTTTCCACGGAAATCGACGAACTCTGCCGCCGGAAGGATCCCCTTATCCACTTCTTGCGCAAATTGAGTCACGTGGAGAGCAGTAACACCATTGTCGATTTCATGAACGCCATTGCTCTCTACTGGTTGTCCAAAGATCCCGAAGCAGTGCGCCATTTTGTGCCCGTGGAGATTTACCAGCAGCTTCAGCCGCAGGGACCCTATATTGACGAGGCGCACCTTGTCTTGCGCCGGCTGTTCGAGGCACACGGGCTGCAGCAGCCCAGAGATCTCCTCAAATTGGACCTGGAGCGATTGGCAACTCACCTGGAGCGCATTGCCGGGGCCTCGGCCCGCGAAAAGAAGCGAGTTGCTCTCTTTGTGGAGTTCTACCATCTTCTGGCCCAGAAGTATCAGAGCGGAATTCAGGATGTGGTCAGCGAACTGCAAAGAGCACAGCAGCTGGGCATGCCGGCTGCTGCAGAGCTGATCCAGCGGTTGAACTCTGCAGAGAGCTCTCAGCAGTTGCTTGCCCTGCTCGACTACCTGGAAAAGCTGAAAGAGATTATTCTCTCCGAGAAGCAGACGAGCGGTTTTGCCAACATCTATCGCAAGCGCCACATTGCAGTGGATATACCCTCTCTGTACGGCACCTACCATGAAAGAAAGTTTGATGCCCTGGGGCTTAGCTTCCGTCTAGAAAACGTGGCCAATACTCTCTTTACCGAGAGGATGGCTGCCATGAACCTGCGCTTTGTTACCCGGGCAACCTTTTTTCAGATCAGCAAGTTCATCAAGCTTCTCATTCGGGCCCTGGAGCTGGAGGGTATCAACTGTCGTCCTTTGAAAAAGCAGCTGGCGCTTCTCGACAAGGCCCTGGAAATCAGACGTTTCAGTTATTCCCAATATCTCGATATTTTCCGCGGCTTTTCCCTGGCTATTAAACAGATTATTGCTACCTACTATCAGCACCCGCATCAGGACAACCTCAACCTGGTGCTGCAGAGTCTGACTGCCAACCAGCTGGTGCCCCGCTATCGACTTGGCAGTGACAGCGAGAGCCAGGGAGACTTTATCCACAAGGTCTCGGAGGCCTTGCTGCGGGACCTGGTAGCCCGTACATTCGGTCTGCAGTGTTTTGATAATCTCATCAGCAGGGTCATCAATACCTTGAACAAGCAGAGGGTATCTTTGGACACGCAGCGGTTGGATCTTCTCATGAGTTACGATCCTGAGAAGGCCCTGTGCTCCATTGTCAAACCCAACAAGCTCACCTACGATCTCATTCATCTGGGCAGCAAGGGCTATAATCTGGTGGTGCTGGCCGAATACGGCATTCCGGTTCCCGAAGGCTTCATCGTCACCACGGAGATCTACCGCTGCTTCGAGGTGCTGCAGGCATTTCCGCCCGCCTTCCAGGATTTTCTCCAGCGGGTCGCCGAGCACATCAGCTCCCTGGAGGCGGCCACGGGCTGCTGCTTCGGCCGGGCTGCCAGACCTCTGCTGCTATCGGTGCGCAGCGGTGCCGCCGTGTCCATGCCCGGTATGATGAACACTTTCCTCAATGTGGGCATCAATGAGGAAATCGTCGAAGGCCTCATCCAGGAGACCGGTGAATGGTGGTTCGCCTGGGACAGTTATCGACGCTTCCTGCAATCGTGGGGCATGGCCTTTGGCATGGATCGAGACGAGTTCGACACCATCATGAACGACTACAAACAGCGGTACGGCCGCGAGTTGAAGCGGCAGTTCAGCCGCAGGGAGATTCGAGAGGTTGCCAGGGCCTATCGGGGCGCTCTGCAGCACAGGGGTGTTGCCCTGACGGACGATCCCCACGAGCAGCTGCGAACCGCCATTGTCCAGGTAATGAAGTCCTGGCAGAGCCCCAAGGCCAGGACCTATCGTGAAATCATGGGCATCTCGGACAACTGGGGCACTGCCGTTACTGTACAGGCAATGGTCTACGGAAATCTGGACACGAATTCCGGGGCGGGCGTCGCCTTTACCCACAATCCAAGAAAAATGGACGACCGGCTGCATCTCTGGGGGGACTTCACGCTCGGCAACCAGGGAGAAGACGTGGTGGCCGGCCTGGTCAAGACGCTGCCCCTGTCTGAAGAGCAGAAGGTCGCTGAAGGACGCAGCGAAGAGATCTGCCTGGAGAGCCGCTTTCCAGAGATTTACAGCCGGCTGCAGGAGCTGGCTGAGCGGTTGATTGCCGAACATGGCTGGGGTCCGCAAGAAATCGAGTTTACTTTTCAGGGAGGCGGCGGCAATGGCCTGTTTGTCCTGCAGTCAAGAGATATGCACAGACCGACCTCGCGGCGCTACTGCATCTTTTCCAAGGCTGCCCGGCTGGAGGAAGCCTATCTCAGCAGCGGCATCGGGGTCAGCGGCGGCGCTCTCAGCGGCAGGGCTGTGTTCAACCTGGGCGAGATCGAACGCTATCGGCAGGAGGCGCCCGGCGAGCCGTTGATCCTCGTCAGGGCGGATACCGTGCCTGACGACATCAAGGAGATATCTGCGGCAGACGGCATCCTCAGCGCCCGGGGCGGCGCCACTTCCCATGCGGCCATTGTTGCCTATCGTCTGGGCAAGACCTGTGTGGTTGGCTGCGATCAGCTGCGGGTGTGGGAGAATGAATCTCGCTGCCTGTTGCGGCAGCATGAAATTAGAGCGGGAGACCCGCTGAGCATCGACGGCCGCAGCGGCGCCATTTATCTGGGTAGACAGCCCACAGAGACCGTGGAATTGTGGCAGTGAGCGCCTGCCGGGTTTGTGGACAGACAGGCTCTGACATGCGTGGCAGTCAAGGCCTGCTGCAGGTGGTGCCGGTTGTGGCTGCGGCTCGTCTGCTGCCGGGCAGGCCCCGGGCTCTGTGCCGGCGGAGGCTGCCGGTGACACCGTTTACTGCTCGTTTTGGGGATTTACATTTTCGGGCAGTTGGGCTAAGCTAACAGTCAGTAGCCTCGTCACGAGGCAGCGGGCTGAAGCCATTTTCGAGGGGAGCCGGGCGGGCTCTTTTTTCATCTTTCTTCCTATTTTTCATCAGGCAGCAGAAAAACGTCACCTTGCTAGGGGTTGTCTATGAACGGTGCCAGCACACATGACGGCAAAGGTTCTCATGTCAAACTGGGAATCAACGGCCTGGGGCGCATTGGCAAGCTGAGCCTGTGGCATCAGGTGGAGCGAGGCTACTTTGCCGAAATCGTGGTGAACACAGGACGGCCTGCAGGCCGCAGTCTGGAAGACATAGCCCTTTTCATAGAAAAGGATTCTACCTACGGCAGTCTGCACCACTATCTCTATGGCTGCCGGGCCAGGCGTGTTATCGAGCAGCTGGATGAGAGCAGCGGCCGCATGCTCATCAACGGCATCCCGGTGACCGTGCTGCGCCAGCATCGAAATCCTCGCCATCTCGACTGGCGGCAGCATGGAGTGGAGCTGGTGCTCGATGCCACTGGCAAGTTTCGAGATCCAACTCTGCCAGCCGAGCACGAGGGCGGCTCAGCGCGGGGGCATCTTGCTGCCGGCGCCAAGAAGGTGGTCATTTCTGCGCCATTCAAAATAAGCGAAGCGGCTGGCAGCCTGCCGGATGATGCAGTCACCACCATTGCCGGCATCAATGACACGGACTATGATCCCCAACGGCATGTGATCGTCTCGCATGCCTCCTGCACCACCACCTGTCTGGCCTACATGCTGAAGCCTCTCATCGACAGCTTCGGTGTGGACCGCATTCTGTCGGTTTCCATGGCCACGGTGCACGCCAGTACTGGCAGCCAGCAGGTTCTCGACCACCTGCCCAAGGCGGGTGCCAAAGATTTGCGGAGAAACAGGAGCATCTTCAACAATATCATCCTGACGTCTACCGGGGCAGCGCAGGCCCTGGCGCAAGTTCTGCCCGAGATGAGGAAGATCCCCTTTATCGCTGAATCCGTCCGCATACCGATCAATACTGGCTCCCTCATCATTCTGGTGGTCAATTTTCAAGAAATGCCAGACCGGCCATATGTGGACAGAGAGCAGATAAACAGGGTTTACCGCGAACACGCTGCTCTTGATCCCAGGGGTTATTTGCGCTACACGGAAGAGCAGAACGTTTCCAGCGATATTATTGGCCTCCAGGGAGTGGCTGCCACCATAGAGGGTCACGAGACGCACACTCGCACTGCGGCTGTGGCCATAGACCTCTCGCGGGCTCTACCCGGCGACATGGTGCAGAGACTGCCCGAGACCACTCTGGAGATACCCATTACCAAAGCGGTCATCTATGGCTGGTATGACAATGAATTGGGCTCCTATAGCTCCATGCTGGCTGACAGATTGATCAGCATGGCTGAGCTGCTTTGAGTTGCGGCTGCTGGGGGTGCTGGCAGTAATTGTTCACAGGTAACGGCAGAGTCGACAAACAATGTACATATGAGCGCTTGATCATGGGGAGGAAAAGCAATGGCTGTTAAAGTTGGTATCAATGGTTTCGGTAGAATTGGTCGTACTGCGATGAAAATTGCCGCCCGGGAACCCGGGCGGGTGGAAGTGATGGGCGTCAATGACCTGGGAACCCCGGAGGAGCTGGCCCACCTGCTGCGCTACGACTCATCACACGGGCGCTTCGACATTCCCGTGGAGGTCAGAGACGGCAATCTGGTGGTGGGCGGCAAAGAGATTCGCTGCACTCAGATCCCCCAGCCCGAGAATCTCCCCTGGAAGGAGCTTGGCGTGGAGGTGGTTCTGGAGTGCACTGGACGCTATCGCGACAAAGAATCCTGCATGGCCCATCTGCAGGCAGGGGCTCGCAAGGTGATCATCAGTGCCCCGGCGAAAAACGTCGATGCCACCTTTGTGCTGGGGGTGAACGAGGAAGACTATGATCCCAGGAATCATACGGTGGTCTCAAATGCCTCCTGTACCACCAATTGTCTGGCTCCAGTGGCCAAAGTACTGCACGACACCTTCAACATTGAACATGGCTTGATGACCACCATCCACTCCTACACCATGGACCAGAGGCTGCTGGACACCCTGCACAAGGACTGGCGCCGGGCGCGGGCTGCAGCCCTTTCCATGGTCCCCACCACCACTGGTGCTGCTGTGGCAGTGTCGCTGGTGATACCCGAGCTCAAAGGCAAGCTGGACGGCATGGCCATTCGGGTGCCTACTCCCAATGTGTCCCTGGTCGACCTGGTGGTGCGGGTAAGCCGCGAGGTTACGGTGGCTGAGGTGAACGGCGCCATGGAGGAGGCTGCCAACGGCCGCTTGCAGGGAATCCTGGGCTACAATACTGAACCGCTGGTATCTGTCGACTTCAACACCAGTTCTTATTCTTCCATTGTGGACGCCCCTCTGACCAATGTGATCGACGGCAGAATGGTGAAGGTGTTGAGCTGGTACGACAACGAGTTTGGCTACGCCAACCGCCTGGTGGATCTGGCCCACTACATTGGTGAACGACTGTAAAAGGTGTTGCTGCCCTCCCAGGGAACGGCAGCGCCAGAAAGGGCAGCAATATTCAACGAAGAGATGGGTTTGCAGGCACTCTGACGTTAGGCGGCTCTCCGCAGCCGCCAGATTGGCCTGTACCGCAGCACAACTAGCATGAGGGAGACCTCCATGAATATTCGCAGCATTGATGAGATGCCGCTTGCTGGCAAGAGGGTGTTCATGCGCGTTGATTTCAACGTCCCTTTGAGCGCCGACGGCAAGGTGGCCGACGATCACAGGCTGCAGGCCGCCCTGCCGAGCATCCGCTACAGTCTGGAGCAGGGCGCCCGTCTGGTGCTGGCCTCTCATATGGGCAGACCCAGGGGCAAGAAAGTGGCTGAGTTAAGTCTAGCTCCAGCCTGCCAGCAGTTGGACAAGCTCCTGGGGCAGCCGGTAAAGCTGGCCCCTGACTGCATCGGCGCCGAGGTGGAGCAGCTGGTCTCTTCCCTGGCTGGAGGAGAGGTTCTTCTGCTGGAGAACCTCCGCTTTCATCCTGGTGAAGAAGCCAATGATCCCCAGTTTGCCCGCTCTCTCGCCAGGTTGGCGGATGTCTATGTAAATGACGCCTTTGCAGTGAGCCACCGAGCCCACGCCTCCACAGTGGGCATCACCGAGTTCGTTTCGTCCTGCGGCGCTGGCTTTCTTCTGAAAAAGGAGCTGGAGTACTTTGAGCGCACCATGGAGAATCCCCAGAGACCCGTGGCAGCGGTCCTCGGTGGGGCAAAGGTATCCACCAAGCTTCCTGTGCTCAGACGGTTCGCCGAGCGAGTGGACCGCCTGATCATCGGCGGCGCTCTGGCCAACACCTTTCTCAAATCTCAGGGTGCTGATCTGGGTGACTCCCGGGTGGAGACCCAGCTGCTGGCGGAGGCCGAGCAGGTGCTGCACCTGGCGCGCCAGCGAGGAGTGCAGGTTTATCTGCCGGTTGACTTTGTCATTGCCCGGGAGCTGACTGCCGGCACAGCTACCAGAGTGGTGCCTGCGGCTCAGGTGCCGCCTGGCTGGTCCGCCTTCGATGTGGGGCCCGAGAGTCGCAAACTCTTTCAGGAAGCTCTGGCAGGGGCGAGGACCATCATCTGGAACGGACCCCTGGGTGCCTTTGAAACAGCGGGATTCGAGGGCGGCACCATGGCCATGGCCGCCAGTGTGGCGGCAAGCGATGCGGTCAGTGTGGTGGGCGGCGGCGATACAGATCTTGCCCTCCACATGGCGGGATTGGTGCAAGAGGTCTCCTACGTGTCCACCGGAGGCGGCGCTTTCCTGGAGCTTTTTCAGGGCAAGGTGCTGCCGGGCGTGGCAGCCCTGGAAAGCTGCAGGTAAACGACACTCGAGTGGTGGCAGAGGAAACAGCAGGAGCAGGCCTCCTGCCGCTCCGCACTCAGACAAGGCGAGAAACAGCTGAACGGCTTTTGGCCAACCGCCGAGATGAAAGGAGAAGGATATGTCGCCTCGTACACCTTTGCTGGCCGGAAACTGGAAGATGCATTTTACTGTGGCAGAAGCATTGACGCTGGTGCGGGAACTCGAAGACGGCCTGCAGAAGTTGGACGACCGCCAGGTGGTGGTGGCGCCGCCCTATACAGCCCTGGCCGAGGTGTCTCGGGTGCTGGCGGGCAGCCCCATTGAAGTGGCCGCCCAGAACTGCCACTGGGAGAGCCAGGGCGCCTACACCGGAGAAGTTTCGGTCGGCATGCTGGCGGATGTGGGCTGCCGCTATGTGATCGTTGGCCATTCGGAGCGGCGCCAGTATTTCGCAGAAACTGATGAAAGCGTCAATCTCAAGGTCAAGGCCGTTATCGAGGGAGGCCTGACAGCCATTGTCTGTGTTGGCGAAACCCTGGCCGAGCGCCAGGCCGGCAATACCCTGAAAGTCCTGGAGAGGCAGCTGCTGGGAGCCTTTGCAGGCCTCAGCGAACAGCATGAGTTCAGTCGGCTGGTGCTTGCCTATGAACCAGTGTGGGCTATTGGCACCGGCCAGACGGCCACCACAGAACAGGCCCAGGAAGCGCATGCCTTCCTTCGCGGCAAGCTGGCAGAGCGCTTCAACAAAAATGTTGCAAACGAGATCCGTATATTGTATGGTGGCAGCGTCAAACCCGAGAATGTGGATGCGCTGATGGCGCAGCCTGACATCGACGGCGCTCTGGTTGGCGGAGCGAGCCTGCAGGCGGCCTCCTTCAGGCGCATTGTTGCCTTTGAGACCTAGGCGGCTGCTGCTGCCAGAGATGCTTTTTTTGAGAGGAGAAGAACGATTTCATGCAGACCATACTGGTAATAGTGCATGTGCTTATAAGTATTGCACTCATCATAGTTGTTTTGCTGCAAACTGGTAAAGGCGCCGACATCGGCGCAGTATTCGGCGGCTCCTCGCAGACGCTGTTCGGCTCCAGCGGAGGCAGTACTTTTTTCAGTAAACTCACCACCATAGTGGCAATCATTTTTATGCTCAGCTCACTCACCCTGGCCTATCGCTCTCACCAGTATGGTGGGGAGTCGGTGATGAGCAACGTCAAGCCTGCGGCCACGGCGCCCGCCAGTACAGAGGGGCAGGCCGAACCTGCCAAGGCGGCAGCTCCTGCAGCCCCGGAGGCAGCAAAGAGCAGCCCGCCTGCCGCAGAAAAGGCGGCCAAGTAAGCATGTGCCGAAGTGGTGGAATCTGGTAGACACGCCATCTTGAGGGGGTGGTGGGGAGACCCGTGCCGGTTCGAGTCCGGCCTTCGGCACCACTAAGAATAGAAAGCCACCGGAAAGGTGGCTTTTTTATTGGCTCATGATAAAGGGATTTTTTATGGTCAGGCCATTGATGACCTGGCCGTCCTGGAGGTCTTCCGATAAGAGGACTGCGGCGCCGCCTGCGATTGCTGCTGCAATAATCATGGAATCCCAGAAAGAGTATTGAAATTTTATAGAGATTTCTATTGCTTCAATGATAGAGTCGCCAGTATTGACCACCACCTGCCACTTTAGAAAATCTTGCACGATTTCCCTGGCCTGTTGCGCATCCATTGGTTTAGGTATTTTCTGCACCACGTTCACAAAGAATTCCTGGAGAACCTGCGTGCTGATCATGCCGAAACCTGAATTCCAGAGGCCAGCCAGAATATCTCGGGCAGCTTCGCGTTTCCTGTCTGCGCTTAAATCGTAGGCGTAGATTATGATGTTCGTGTCGATAAAGGTTTTATTCTCTAGCATGGAGTTCATCCCGGCTTGTTTGCACCTGCCCCCCAGTTCCTAAATCCAACCCTTTTTCAAGAAGCCTCAATTGCCTTATCCTCGCCTTATTGTAAGCAGTCTGCTCTCTCACCTTCTGTTCCAATGATTCTCTCAGGAGTTGGCTGAGTGATTTGTCCTGACGGGCAGCAATAATCTTGGCCTGCTTCAGCAGGTGTTTAGGGATGGACAATGTTACGTTTTGCTTCTCCATAGGTTCCAGGCTCCTCGGCTGGTTACACGTAAATATGTGTATCACATTTTTATGTGCAAGTCAATCCAGATCAGTCAATGGGGAATTTGATCAAGATTTTCTCTTGTTACACCTCAGAAACAAGGCCTGCCTGTGGAGTAGTTGAACCATTGAAGCAGCTGGGTTGCCACATCCTCTAGCGTCATGCCTGCGGCCGCTAATGGGGCCACAACATCACTTCTCACCTTTGTTTTGCCTTCCATAAACACACAACCCCTTTATGGGACAACGGCGGCACTGGGGGCTGATTGGCCTGCAGATGTTCTGGCCGTGTTTCACCATGAGTTCGTTGTAGATCATGATGTAGCGGGGCGGCACTATTTTCCACAATTCCTGCTCGCTTTGCTCTGCCGTATCGGTGTCGATGAGGCCGATGCGGTTGGCTATCCTGTGCACATGGGTGTCCACGGGCAGAGCCGGCTTTCTGAAGCCGTACACCATGACGCAGCCTGCCGTCTTCCTCCCCACCCCCGGCAGGGCGGTAAGTTCGGCAAAGGTAGTGGGAGTCCTGCCGCCATGCTCTTCGACGATTATCCGGCTGATGAGGCGGATGCGCTCTGCTTTGGTTCTGTAATAGTTTACCGGTCTGATGAGTCGGGCTACCTCTGCCAGAGGAGCTCCAGCCAGGGTTTCAGCCGAAGGGTAGCGGCCGAACAGGGCCCTTGCTGCCTCGTCTGTCTTCTCGTCGCGGGTTCTCTGGGAGAGCACCGTCCCTATGAGCACCTGAAAAGGTGTCTGCCGCGTGTGCCAGTTCCAGGGTTTGCTGCCGTAGGTCTCCAGAAGGAGCTGCAGGATTTTTTCTGTTTGCCGGCGTCTCATCTCAGCTGGAAGCTTGTTGGGTGATGTGGACGAAGTTTTCAAAAATGACCTGGAACTGTGCCGCCATGATCACTTCCTGTTTTGCCGCATCTTCGAGCACCCGGCTGTGATCAACTGCCGGAGGCTGGGCCAGCCAGTGGCGGTCTCCCTGCAGCCAGGCCGCAGCATCCACCCTGGAGCCGGCGTGGTTGTCAAACTGCATGCCAATGATGTGCGGCCGCCCCTGCACCGAGATGGCCTCCACATGGCATTCCTCCGAATTTACCAGGACTTGCACCTGCTCCGGTGTGGGAGGCAGCACAGCCTGGGCATGCCATTTGAAGAGAGGGAAGCGGTCAGGCAGATTGTCGAAAAGGGGGTGGGCCCGGCCTGCCTCGGTGAGCTGTCCTTCAATAAAGCCGATGCTGCGGCATTTGTTCGGCCCCACGCGGCAGCCGAGCACCTGGGCCAGCAATTGATGGCCGAGACAAAAGCCAAGATAGGCTTTGTCTTCTGACAGCACCTGACGGATCGCCTCTTTTTCGGCCCGCAGGAAGGGATAGCGCTCCTCCTCGTCCACGTTGGGGCTGCCTCCCAGGATTATGAGGCCGGCATAAGGGGCGAGCGCAGGCAGGGGTTGCCGCCAGAGCCGGCACACCTCCAGATCCACCTGGCACCTGGCAGCGGCGCTGATGAGGTGCTTTCCCGGCCCCTCCCAGGCCATGTGCTGGCATACTAGAAAGCGGTTGGCGGCTGGCATCTACTCTCCTCCTTTTCCTTCAACAAGCAGGGTGGCGTAATGGCTTCGCACGCGGCTCTGGCAGGCTTCCAGCTCTGCCAGCAGGGTGGCCGCTGTGGCATCCATGCCGAGAACTCTCCTGGCCAGGGCGGTCAATTCAGCCTCATCCCTGGGCAGCATGTGTATCTGTCGGTCTTCGAGGATCTGCAGGCAGTGCTCCACACGGCGCAGAAAGAGATAGTCCTGGCGCAGCTCCGCGGCAGCTCTCTCAGGGAGCAGCTGGTGCTGCTGCAAAACCGCCAGCGCCTTGAGGGTGTTGCCCTCGATGAGCTGGGGAAAGTCCGGCGCGTGCACGAGCTGCAAACCCTGAACCAGAAATTCCACGTCGCGCAGACCTCCCACGCCACTCTTCACATCTGTTCCCCCGGAAAGGATGGTTTTCCTGGCGGCTGCCGAGCGCATCTTCTCGATGGACTCGACAATATCTCGCGCTCGACGGCGCTGCCGCAGTATGGGCTGCAGCTGCTCGAGGAAGCGCTCGCCGATTTGCAGATTTCCCGCCACCGGGCGGATTTTCAAGGCGGCCTGGATTTCCCACAGGGAGGCGCTCTGCCGATAGTAGTCCACAAGTGCTGCCAGAGACTGGGCCAGCTCACCGGCGCGCCCGTAGGGGCGCAACCGCAGGTCCACCCTGTAGGCATAGCCTTCTTCCGTGTGCCTGGAAAGATCCAGGGCTGTCCGCTCTACGATCCAGGTAAAGAGGTATTTCAGCACTGCGGGCTCCAGGCCCAGTTCTGCAGCCACACTTTCAGGGACATCAAAGATTCCCAGCAGATCGATGTCGGAGCTGTAGTTGAGTTCATTGCCTCCCAGCTTGCCAAAGGCGACAAAGCAGAAATGGTCTGCCAGGACTGCCAGGTCCGCGCCTGTCTTCTTCTCGGGCTCAGGCGTGGCCCAGATCCTCTGCAGAACCGCCTCGGTAACTGCCTCGGCCAGGGTGGAAAGTTCTGCGGTAACATCCTCTACGGCTGTGCCCAGATACATGTCGCGGGTGCCAATGCGCAGAATTTCCCGCCGGCGGAAGCGGCGCAGGTGGTTGAGCCAGGCTGCGTGTGTACTGTGGCTGCGGCCTGCTTCTTCGAGTTCCTCTTGCAGGTCCTGCCGTTTTCTCATGTGGTGGAGGTTTTCCGGGATGATAATCCAGTCGAGAAAGCCGGGATTTCTAATCAGGGTGTCGGCCAGAAACTGACTGCCGGCTAAGATGGTCAGCAGAATCTCCAGCCTCATGGGCTGGGAGAGAAGCAGATTGTAGTGAAATTCGGGGCTGGGAAGGGCCAGGATGTAGCGTTCCCAGTTGTTCAGGGCCATGTCGGCATCCGGCGTTCTCTGCAAAACGTCCGTGGCCAGCAGGGCGAGCTTGGCAAAAATATCTCGCCGAGAGCCACTGCCAGCCAGACTGCGAAGATTCAGGTAGGCCCGCCGCCAGTTCTTGAAGCCCGCTGAGGTGAGCACCGCGCGCTGCAGCGGCTCTGGAGTGTCGGCAGAGAGGATCAGATCCGCAACCGAGCCGGTGGCAGGCGCCGGCAGCGCCTCGCGGCCAAAGAAGTGCTCGGCAAAAGCACGCACCGCGGCCATGTGCGCTTCCAGATCCAGGTAGAGCTGCTGGGCAGGCTCCAGGGCGGCGCCGCGGCGATACCCCATGCGGTTGGCGAGAGCAGCACACTCCACCGAGTCCTGCGCCGGCAGGAACAGGTCCCGAGCCGAGCCTCGCAGCATGCGCAGGCAGTTGATCAATTGGCGCAGGAAATCGTAGGCGCTGAGCAGTCTGTCTCCTTCTTCTGCAGTGAGCACGCCGGTATCAGTGAGGGCTAGCAGGGCCTGGCGCAACAGGGGGGTTCTGAGCTGAGGCAAATCCTTGCCGTGGATCACCTGCAGGATTTGCACATTGTATTCCAGGTCTACCAGACCTCCGGGGCTGAATTTGGCGTTCAGTCTGCCGCCGGCAGTCTTCTCCTCGAACTGTTTCTTTCTGAGCTGCCGCAGCTCCTGCAGGTCAATGTTTGCCGAAGCATAGACAAATTCATCTCGCAGTCGTTCAATCTGGGCGCCGAACTGGGCGTCGCCGCCGATGCAGCGAAGCCGAACGAGCGCTAGGCGCTCGTAAGAGTGGCTCGTGCTGCCAGGGCCATAATAGCGGCAAAAGTTCTCCAGGCTGCAGGCCAGGGGCCCGGCACTGCCGTGCGGCCGCAGCCTGAGATCCACGTGAAAGATGCCCTCTCTCTTGGCCCGGATGAACTGGGCCGTCTGCTTGACCAGCAGTTCAAAGAATTCTGAATTGGCAATGGATTTCTGGCCGTCCGTCCAGCCGTTGTCACTGTAGACCACAAGAAATTCAATGTCAGAGGCGTAGCCCAGTGAAGCCCCGCCGAGTTTGCCCAGGCCGAGGATGGCAAATTTGGCCTCCAGGCCGGCGGCGCTGCGAGGGGCCCCGTAGCGGGCCCGCAGGTGCTCATAAGAGAGGCTGGCAGCGGTGCTCACCACCTGTTCCGCCAGCACCGTGAGCCTCCTGGAGAGTTCGTGAAAGTCGACCTGGGCATTGAGAATGTGGTCCAGATCGATGAGGAAGATCTCTCTGTCCTTGAAATCGTTCAATCTCTGAGTCTGCTCTGCCACGGTAGCCGCGTCTCCAAGGGCCTCCTGCAGGCGTGCGGGCAGAGTCTCCAGAGGTTCACTGAAGCGTCGGCCCTCCACAATGGGGCCGAGCATTGGCACCAGGGTTTCATAGTGCAGCCGAATGAAGTCCTCCCAGAGATAATCGCTGGTGCCCAGCAGCCGGGCCAGATCCTGCAAGGTGTGCGGGTTGGAGAGCAGCGCCAGCCATTCCTGCGGGTCATGGCGTCTGGCCACGTCTTTGACCAGGTTTTCGAAGCGGCACAGGGCGGCATAAGGATCCGGCGCCCTGCTCAGGAAATAGGTAAACTGCTTGGTCAGCAATACGGAAAATTTTATCTGGTTGACATGCTCGGGATTCTCCAGCTTGCGGCCGCTGGCATCCACTATGTCGATCTCGTCTTCGATGCGGCCGCTGATTGTTCGGATGCGCACGTGTTCAATGGATACGCCGTGCAAAGAGAGGGCTGTGCTGAGAGAATAGAGGAAGGCGGGAGTGTCCTCCGAGTAGATGAGCAGTCTGGTGCAGTCAGTAGCACTGTTGTCAACTCTGATCTGTACCGGGTAGAGAACCGGTTGTTCAGCTGTCTGGTACTGGGCCAACCGTTTTACCACCATTTCGTTGACCCGGTGTCTCGCTTCCAGGGCAGAGTTGCTGTCGCCGCTCTCGAGCAGCCTGACAATGTCAGACAACTTTTTTTCCACCTCGGCAGCCCAGCTTTCCAGGGTCAGCGAGGTGGCCACTGTGCCGGCGAAGCGGTCGATGATCCTTCTTCTCTTGTCGAAGGGGACCCTGGCCAGGCGCGGCTGCCGCCGCCGTCTTGGATCAGCCCGCTGCGGTTGACGGAGGTGCTGGTAGGTAAAGACGTCCCCGGAGTCGATGTTGAAGCCCATGGCAGCCAGCACTCCAGTAATGAGAGAAAAAAGGCCAGGGTAGTCGAAGCCGATTACCGTACATTCCACCAGGTTGTTCTCTGTCTCGCTTACCAGGACTTCGAGCAGGTGTTCCGGGCGCAGCCGCGATATGGCCCTCAGGTGGGCCGCAATGTGGCTGCGGCTGAAGGTCTCGAAATAGCGGGGATTGAGCCGAGAAAAGTGCTCCTGCACCAGAGTCGGCTCCAGCTCGGGACAATCTTTTTTAACTTCTTCCAGAGTTGGCTGCAAAAGAACCCTCCCTACAGGCAGCTTGTCAGCGGCTTGCCGCTATTGTAGCGCTTCGGCTTGCTGCTGACAAACTGCTCTCTTTGCAGGGAAAAAGAAAAGGGCCCGCAGGCCCTTTCCTGAACCGCAGCGGCAGCTAGATGTCGTAATACATGGCGAACTCCCAGGGATGGGGACGCAGATCCAGTGCCTGCACCTCGTTTTCCATCTTGTAGGCAATCCAGGTGTCGATCACGTCGGCAGTGAAGACATCCCCCTTGAGCAGATAGTCGTGGTCTGCTTCGAGAGCCTCGAGGGCCTCGCGCAAAGAGCCGGGGGTCTGGGGCACTTTGGCAAGCTCCTCGGGGGGCAGATCATAGATGTCCTTGTCTAGGGGTTCCCCGGGGTGGATCTTGTTCTGGATGCCGTCGATGGCAGCCATCAACATGGCTGAGAAGGCCAGATACGGATTGCAGCTGGGATCTGGACAGCGAAACTCCACTCTCTTGGCCTTGGCAGAGGGAGAATACATGGGAATGCGCACTGCGGCGCTGCGGTTGCGGCTGGAGTAGGCCAGGTTCACCGGGGCCTCGAAGCCCGGCACCAGCCTCTTGTAGCTGTTGGTGGTGGGGCTGGTAAAGGCCAGCAGGGAAGGCGTATGCTTCAACAGACCACCGATTACATAGAGAGCCGTGTCAGAGAGGCCGGCATAGCCGTCGCCGGCAAAGAGATTCTGGTTGTCTTTCCACAGAGAAACGTGCACGTGCATGCCGGTGCCATTGTCGTTGAACAGGGGCTTGGGCATGAAGGTGACGGTTTTGTTGTACTTTCTGGCAGTGTTCTTGATCACGTATTTGTACTTCAGCAGGTTGTCAGCCATCTCCACCAGTGGACCGAAGCGCATGTCTATTTCGGCCTGGCCAGCAGTGGCTACCTCGTGGTGCTGGGCTTCCACCTGGATGCCGATGTTTTCCAGGGTCAGGAGCATTTCACTGCGGATATCCTGCAGACTGTCAGTAGGAGGCACCGGGAAGTAGCCTTCTTTGTAGCGGGGCTTGTAGCCGAGGTTGGGGTTTTCGATTCGTCCTGAGTTCCACCTGCCTTCCACGGAGTCGATGTGATAGTAGCCCTCGTGCTCATTCTGGTCGAAGCGGATGTCGTCGAAAATGAAAAATTCTGCTTCAGGGCCGAAATAGGCGGTGTCAGCGATGCCTGTGCCCTTCAGGTATTTTACTGCCTTGCGGGCAATATTGCGGGGGTCGCGGGTGTAGTCTTCGCCAGTGATGGGATCACAGATGTTGCAGATGAGCACCAGGGTTTTGGCAGCAAAGAACGGGTCGATGAAAGCGGTCTCGGGCACGGGTTTGACCAGCATGTCAGATTCATTGATGGCCTGCCAGCCCCTGATGCTGGAGCCGTCGAAGCCGAGCCCTGCTTCAAAAGTGTCCACCTCGATCTCCCTGGGCGGCACCGAGAAATGCTGCCACAGTCCGGGAAAGTCCATGAAACGCAGATCTACAATCTCGATCTTTTCTTTTTCCATCAGGGCCAGGACATCCTGGGGTGTCTGGGGTCTAGTCATTTCTTGATCTCCTCCTTTTTGCTGATTTTATGCAGGTAATTGCCGGGCCTCTCCTGGATCGCTCTTTACGGTGCAGGGAGCGGCACAGTAGCTGTTTTGCTTTCGTCTACAACCGCATGTTGCCCTGTTTCCGCAAGAGCTGTGCCAGCTGGCCCGGCCTGGCCGAATTGATTTAACTGTTTGTAATTCAACAGGTTATGAATTACACCCCTAGATAAAAAAAGACATTTTTGTAAAAAATGATGCTTATAAGTAACAATTTTGTAGTATCATTTGCAGCCAGCCAGAGTGTTCGCCATATTGCCGCCACATGTGCGAAAAGATGCGCTCCTGGCAGGGATGCAATTGTCAGGCGGGTTTGTCGCGCAACACCGCGGCTATGGTCCGCTTGATGCGCGCCACCTGTTCCGGGCTGTCCACTTTCTGACCCAGTAGATCACGCACGTAGAAGATGTCCACAACCTGGTCCACCTTGGTGGCAATCTTGGCAACCCAGATATCCAGTTCCAGGCGGGATATGGTGGAGGTGATCTTGTAGAGCAGACCAGGGAAGTCGTGAGTGTACACTTCAATGATGGTGAAGAAATCCGAGGAGGTATTGTCAACCACAATTTCATCGGCGCGAACCGTAGTTTTGCTGAGGGCGTATCTGCAGGTGCGCATCTTGTCCCGCAGGGCAGCATCGAGGTCGAGCTCTTGCTGCAGCACAGAGAACAGGTTGTCCCTGACTCTGTCCCAGGCTTCCTCCTCGTGCAGACTGTCCGGCGGCGCTGTGACCTCGAAGATATCCAGAGCGATCTGATTGCGCCAGGTGTAGATCTGGGCGCTCAATATGTTGAGGTTGTTGAGGGTCAGCACCCCCGAGATCTTGGCGAACAGTCCAGGATGATCTTTGGCGCAGAAGACCAGAGTACGGTATCTTCTGTTCAGCGGCGGCTGAACTTCCAGGACAAAGGGCAGGTTGCCGAGCCTTTCATAAAGAGCGATGTGCCGCAGGATCTCAGTGGCGGGTACGGCCAGCAGGTACCGGGGAGACATCTGCTCGAAAAGCTGGGCAACCTGCTGCCTCGTTGCAGTTTTGCTGCGCTGCAGCACCTGCCGTTGTTTGGCTGCCACTACTTTGACGGAGCTCGGGCTTGCCAGCTCGCCGCCAGAGATGATGTGGCGGAGCTTGAAGAACAGTTCTTTCAGCAGCACAGCTATCCAGTCGTTCCAGGCTTTTGGTCCGGTCGCCATGCAGTCAGCCACGGTGAGGAGATAGAGCATTCTGAGATGTTCAAGATCGGCAACTGTGCGGGCGCACTGCACAATGACCTTCTCATCGTTGAGATCGCGCTGCGTGGCAGTCCTGACCAGCAGAAGATGGTACTGCACCAGAAAAGAGATGGTTTCGATGTCCTCCCTGGCAAAACCCATGCGGCTGAACACGGTTCGAACCATGGCTGCGCCGCGGCTGGCATGATCTTTTCCCTGGGCTCCCTTGCCCACATCGTGGAAGAGGGCTGCCCAGAGGAGAAGCTCTGGCTTTTCTACTTCGTCAATCAGCTGGGTGCAGAGGAGATCCTCGGTGTCATCACTGTTGCTGCCGAACCGTTTGACGGTCTGCACCGTTCGCAGCGAGTGCTTGTCTACCGGATACAGGTGATACTCATCATACTGAATACGGTTGATCAACGGCCGCAGTTCTGGAATCAGGGTGGGCAGCAAGCCGGTAGTGAACAGGTCGTCCAGGACGTCTACCTGCTCACCGGGTGCCATGAGCAAGCGGCGCAGCATGTGTACGGTCTGGGGTGAGGATCTGAAGTTATCGTCAATCAAATAGAGGAATTCCTGCACCAGTCGTTTTGCCTCCATGCTGAGCGGCAGCTGAAATCTGGAGCTTCTTTCAAAAATTCGCAGCAGAAGCTGAGGCCTGGATGGAATGTTCTCGGGCGCTGCAAAGGTCAGGGTGTTGCTCTGCCGCAGCCACTCGATGCCGCTGCCTCTGAGCCGCCGTCTAATTCCTGCCAGACGCACCTTGCGTTTCGGCGGCACTGCTTTGTCCAAGAAGCTGAGATGCAGTTGCTTCACACACTCCATGTGGCCGTGCAGGATGCCGAGAAAGCGCTCCACTGGCCTCTGTCCCCGGTGTTCCTCGAATCCCATGGATTCAGCCAGGGGAATCTGATAGTCGAAATAGAGTTGATCGCATCTTCTGCCAGTAATGTAGTGCAGCCAGTTGCGCACCGTCCAGATGAAGGAGAGAGCCTCGCCCAGGGCCAGGTACTCGGAATGGGAAAGGTGCCCCTGGTATTCCAGGTCCCGTGGCTGCTGCAGGTCATATTTCGCCCAGCCTAGCCAGAGCATGGTGTGATAGTCCCGGAGACCGCCCACGCCCTCCTTGAGATTGGGCTCCAGCAAGTAGGTGGAGTCCCCGTAGCGGAGGTGGCGCTGCAGGTTGCTCCGGGCAAGCCAGCGCACCAGAGCGTCGCGGTTGCGGCCCAGTAGCCTGGTTCGCAGACCTTGTCTGAGATCGGAATATAGAGAAGAGATGCCGCAAAGGAAGCGGGCGTCGATCAGGGCCGTGAGCACCTCCAGATCCTCTGCTGCCAGGCTGAGACATTCCTTCAGGGAGCGGCTGGCATGGCCAACCTCCAGACCCAGGTCCCAGAGGGGATAGAGGATTTCCTGGACGAGATCCTTTGCTTCCGGAGGCACCTTCCTGTGGAACAGCAGCAAGACGTCCACGTCCGAATGGAGACATTGCTCCCGGCGGCCGTAACCTCCAAGGGCGACAATGGCATAGGGATTCCTGTCGATCTGCATGCGAGGGCCTATGGCACTGGAGGCAAACCTGTCGCGAAAGTAGTCGTCCAGAATCTCTGCATGGCGGCGCAGCAGGGCAGTGCCGTTGCTGCGGCCGAGATCCTGCAGCAGCTCCTGCTTCTGGCGGTTGAGATTCAGGATAGCTGATCCTGTCTGCTGTTTATGGATGGCTGTGCTCTTCATGAGAAGTGACAAATTATCTCTATATGGCGTCCTTGCCCTGCTCTCCCGTCCTGATTCTGATCACCTCGTTGAGGTCGCTGACGAAGATCTTGCCGTCACCGATCTGGCCGGTCTTGGCTTTCTGCTCGATCACCTGAATTACCCGGGGGGCGAGCTCGGCAGCCACTACCACTTCCAGTTTGACCTTGGGCACGAAATCCACCCGGTATTCGGCTCCCCGGTACACCTCGGTGTGACCCTTCTGCCGACCGAAGCCTTTGACTTCTGTAACAGTCATTCCCTGCACGCCGATCTCTGTAAGACCCTCTTTCACTTCGTCCAGCTTGAACGGTTTTATGATCGCTTCAATCTTTCTCATACGCATCTCCTCTGCTAGATATTGTAGGCTGTCTCGCTGTGTTGGCTCACATCGAGACCCCGCACCTCGTCTTCATCGGCAACCTTGAGCCCCAGCAGCACATCGAGGAACTTGAATATGACTAGGGTCATGACAAAGGCATAGACAATGGTCGCCGCCACAGAGATAAGCTGCGTCCACAGCTGTGCCGGATTGCCGAAGAACAGGCCGTCAGCCCCGTGCGGATTTACTGCAGTGCTGGCGAACAGACCAGTGGCCAGCGCACCCCAGGTGCCGCCCAGACCATGAATGCCCACCACGTCAAGAGAGTCATCATAACCCAGTCTTGCCTTGCCCAGAACACCCTCATAACAGATTGCTCCTGCCAGGGCGCCGATAATGAGGGCGGCAACCGGGCTGACAAAACCTGCTGCCGGGGTGATGGCCACCAGTCCAGCCACCGCCCCGCTGGCCGCACCCAGGGTGGTGGGTTTCTTCCGGTGCAGCCACTCCACGACTATCCAGCTGACGGCAGCAGCGGCAGCAGCAACGTGGGTGTTGACAAAGGCTGCTGCTGCCAGGCCGTTGCTCGCCAGGGCGCTGCCCGCGTTGAAGCCGAACCAGCCGAACCAGAGGATGGCTGCGCCGCTGATGGTCATGGGCAGATTGTGGGGGGTGAACTGTTCCTGGCCGTATCCTTTGCGTCTGGGAATGAGCAGCACAGCAGCCAGGGCAGAAGCTCCCGAGCTAATGTGTACCACGGTTCCCCCGGCAAAGTCGAGGGCGCCGAGACTACCGAGCCAGCCGCCTGCGCCCCAGACCCAGTGGGCCACTGGAGTGTATACCAGGGTGGACCAGAGTAGTATGAAGATGACAAAGGTGCTAAATTTCAACCGTTCGGCAAAGGCGCCGCTGATGAGCGCCGGGGTAACTATGGCGAACATGCCCTGAAAGATCATGAAGGCCTGGTGAGGGATGGTGCTGGCATAAGCCTCATTCGGTGAAAGACCGACGTCTTTGAGGCCGCACCAGGAGAGATCACCGATGAAGCCATTTATGTCCGGGCCAAAGGCCAGAGAATAACCCCAGAGCACCCAGACCACTGTGACCAGACCGATTACCATAAAGCTCTGCATAATGGTGGCCAGCACGTTCTTGCTGCGCACCATGCCGCCATAGAACAGGGCGAGTCCCGGGGTCATAAACAGAACAAGTGCCGCACTCAGCAGCACAAAGGCCGTGTCACCTGCATCAATCATCTCCTGTCTCCTTCTCGGGGAAGCTGTTAGTGAACAGAGGCCCGACGCTCGTTTCTGCAGGGGCTGAGCAATGGTTGTGCCATGGTCGTCATCCATATTGAATAGGTAGTAAATACAGCCAGATGCAGGAAATGGTCAGCCAGGAGTCACAGGTGAAAGTTACAAAATTGTAGGAAGATTATCAATCATCAGCCATCGGTTATCAGTTGTCGGTTATCAGGGTAGGGTAGAGCGCTTCGCACTATCTTTACTCTATGCGCTGTGCCCCATGGCTGGCGCCAGGTACAGGGACAACCTTGCTTGCTGTTGACATACATATCATTTATACATATAATTTGGAAACTAATTAGGTCATACCAGAAGGAGGCTAAATCATGGCGACTCAGAAAATCGCTATTACAGTCCCTCCACATTTTCTTGAGAGGCTGGATATGTGGGCCAAAAGAGCAGGCAAACCTCGAAGTCGGTTTGTTGTTGAACAGATGGAAAAAAGGCTCCAGGAGCTTGAAGACGAATACGTCACCGAATTGTATAATCGGGCTTATGGAGACAATGAGTCTGCAAAGGAAAACAGCGAACTCGCAGAGGAGATGCTCTCGCTCAGTCCAGTACCGCATATGGAGGAAAAATGGTAATTTCCCAGGGTGACATCTGGTGGGCCAGCCTTTCACTACCGCAGGGGTCTGAACCCGGGCTCAGCAGGCCAGTGGTTGTAGTTCAGCGAAATGCGATCAACAGGAGCAAGTTCCAGACTATCCTGGCTGTGCCCTTGACCAGACAGACGAAACACGCAAACATTCCTGGCAATGTTTTGTTGAGAAAGGGCATGGGAGGAGTTCCAAAAACCAGTCTGGCAAGGTGCACCCATGTTATGGTGATTGACAAGTCACGTCTTGTTGAAAAAATAGGAACTTTGCCAGGGCGAAAAATCGAGGAGATCATTCAAGAGATAATCTGGGTTTTGGGCGGCCCCAGAGCGGACAGATAACCGTTCCGGCTAGGGTCACGCCTAAGAAGCCCGTATCGTTAGATGGTCAGGGCAACGTCTCATGATTCGGCGAAAGACACAACCAACAACCAACAACCAACAACTGATAACCGATAACTGATAACCGATAACTGATAACTAATAACTGATAACTGATAACCAACAACCACCAACCGCCTCACCTGTACTGCCGATAGTCGACGCCGTACTTCCTGGCCTTGTAGCCGAACTTCCTCTGGGTGATCTGCAGCAGGTCGGCTGCTTTGGCCATGTTGCCCCTGGTGTTTTTCAGGGCGTCGATAATCATCTCTCGCTCCACCTCGGCCACTGCCTCTTCGAGGCCCCGACTCGGCAGGGTGTCTGACTTTTCACCCGTCTGCAGGGTGGGGGGCAGATGATAGCTTCTGATCACGCCGCCTTCGCAGAGGAGCACGGCCCGTTCGATGCAATTCTCCAGTTCTCTCACGTTGCCGGGCCAGTGATACTGCATGAGCATGTCGATTGCCGGCGTGGAGAATCTCCTGATATCCTTGTGGTTCTCTTCGGCATACTTTTCCAGGAAATGGTCGGCCAGCAGGAGGATGTCGGTCTTTCGCGCCCGCAGCGGCGGCAGGTAGATGGGAAAGACGTTCAGACGATAGTAGAGGTCTCCTCTGAAAGATCCCTCTGCCACAGCCTCCTCGAGATTCCTGTTGGTGGCAGCAATGACGCGCACATCGGTCTTGATGGTCCGGGTTCCCCCCACCCTTTCGAACTCTTTCTCCTGGAGCACGCGCAGCAGGTTCACCTGCAGGTCCGTGCTCAGCGAGCCGATCTCGTCAAGAAAGATGGTGCCCTTGTTGGCCAGTTCGAATTTTCCCCGTTTTTGTCTGATGGCGCCGGTGAAGGCGCCTCTTTCATGGCCGAAGAGCTCGCTTTCTATAAGGGTTGACGGCAGGGCAGCGCAGTTGACCTTGATAAAGGGCTGTTTGGCCCTCTTGCTGTTGTAGTGGATGGCGTTGGCTACCAGCTCCTTGCCTGTGCCGCTCTCACCGCGGAGAAGCACAGTGGCATTGCTGCGGCACACCTGCGAGATCATCTGGAAGACTTCCCGCATCTTGTTGCTGTTGCCCACAATATTGGTGATGCTGTGTTTGTCAGCCAACAGCTGATGCAGCCGCTGGTTTTCCTCCCGCAAAGCCTCCTTCTCCATCTGCAGGGTTTCCAGATTGATGACCCGCTGTGCGAGCATGGTAGAGACCACCGAGAGCAGCCGTTGCCCGGCCTTGAGGTCGAAGGAGGCATTGTAGGGAAGATCCACACTGAGAGCCCCCACTACCTGCTGGCCTTTCTTGATGGGTACACAGATAAATGACAGCTCCTGGTCAGGGGCTCGCCGGCTGGCGGTGCGGTTGAGAAAGAGAGGCTCCTCACTAATCTTGGGCACGACAATGGCTTTTCCTTGCTGGATGACCCTGCCGGTGATTCCTTCGCCGGGCTTGTAGCGGCCGCGCTGTATGGCCTTCCTGGAGAGGCCGTGCGCCACCTCGATGCGTATTTCATCGCGCAGACGGTTGAGAATGGTGATGGTGCCGCGCGTCATGCCCATTGATTGCGACAGGATGTGCAGCACCGCATAGAGAGACTTGCGCAGATCCATGGTGGCGTTCAGGGCCTCGGCGATCTCGTAGAGGGCGGTTATTTTCTCGATCTTTTTCACGTCAGTCTCTTTTCCCTGGCATACATAACACTCTGGCAACATTTATCACAAAATTGTCATTTTTAAAACTTGATTCTCTGGCGGGACCTTCGGTGTTTCTCCTTTGAATCTGGAGCACCCTGGGCGGCTCGGGCTGGGGATGGCTGGAGATGTTTCCTCTAGAGTCTGGCTGCTAGTCCGGGGTGTCACTCTGGCCAGTCATGGACAACAATACGGGAAAAAAGAAAAGCACCGCAGATCTTTCACTAACTGACCTTGCGGTGCTTGCTGTTTACAGTGATGTAGTGAGGCAGCCGAAGGAGGTCTACCTGGCAGCCTCAGTGCTGAACCTGTCGCCCCTGACAATGGTGGGGCTCAGGAAGATCAGCAACTCGGTCTTGTTGTCGCTGACCAGACGGCTCTTGAACAACCAGCTCAGCCCTGGAATCTTGGCCAGGAAAGGCACCCTGTCTTCAGTCCAGGATCTGTCCTGCTTGACAATGCCGCCGATCACCACAGTGTTGCCGCTGCCCACCATGAGTTCGGTGGTTGCCTCCCGGGTGTTGATGGCGGGCACGCCGTTAACTGTCCTGCTGAAGTCGGCAAAGTCGTTTTTGGCCTTGACCTCCATGCGAACCTGGTCATCCGGGGTAATGTGCGGCGTAACGTCGAGAGACAGGGTTGCAGCCACAAAAGCTGTGGAGATGCCGTCCTCACTCTGTTGTGGATACGGTATCTGTTCACCCTGTTGGATGCTCGCCTTCACATTGTCGAGAGTAAAAATGCGCGGACTGGAGATGAGCCGCACCTCGCCCTCAGACTCGAGGGCAGAGAGTCTCAGATCCAGTTCGAACAGGTTGGTACCCATTCTGGTAAAATTGACTCCCAGGGTGCCTATCGATGCCACCGGTGCACTCACCGCCGCATCGATTACCTGCGGTGCTCCAAGCCTGTTGGTCAGACTGTTGATGGTGTAGCTGGCGTTCCAGTCGATTCCCAGGTCTCGACTGAAGTTGGTGGAGGCCTCTACTATTCTGGACTCGATCATGACTTGCGGTGTTGGCCGGTCCAGCTGAGCAATGAGGTCCCTGGCGTTTTCAATGCGCTTGGGATAGTCGCTGTAAATGATCAGGTTGGTTCTCTCGTCAACCGAGATGCGGCCCTCTTCACTTCTGATCTTGTCGATCTGACCGGCTACATCCTCAGCTGAAGCGTAGTTGACCTGGAGATATTCAGTGGTGATTTCGCCCAGATCTCTTGCTGCGGCGAGCCTTTCCTGTTCCGCTTTAATGGCGGCTACTTTGGCTTCGCGCTGCTTCTTGATCTTCTCCGAGGTGGCCACCAGGATGACGTTGCCTTCGGCCACCTTGTCGAGGCCGTTGATTTTCAGCACCAGGTCGAGCACCTGATCCCAGGGCACTCTCTCCACTTTAAGAGTAACCTTTCCCTTGACGCTGGGATCGATTACCATATTCTTGCCGGTGACGTCAGCAAGCAGCCTGAGAACATTGGCCACATCCACGTCTTGCAGATCAAGAGATATCTTCTCGCCGGTATATTTCTTGTCCAGGCTTCGAACCTGGACCACCGGGGGGCTGCCCTGGGCAGCCGGGGCTGCCGGCGGTGCTGTCTTCTGGATCTCCATCCTTCCAGCGGCGACGGCCGAAGGTGCCGCAGCTTTCTTTGGCGTCTCCGCCGCAGGAGCAGCAGCTGCTGGAGTTCGCGCTTCCACCACAGTCACTGGTTTTCCCAGTTTGATTGGCGCTGGCGGCGGCACAGCCGAAGGAGCAAAATCCAGGTAAATTTCCTTGCCCGGAAGTGAGAGTTGATAGGGCACCATTTCGCGCAAACGCACATCGAGAGCCACCATGTTGGGCTTGTCGGCTACTGGGCGGGGATTGATGAGGTTGACAGCGCTGGCGAACTGGCCGGTATCGATATAGCGCTGCAGGTAGTCGGGCAACACCGAATCTGGCAGAACCAGAGAGAGGCTCTTGTCACTGGTTACCTGGATTACCGGACTGACCACGCGGTCGGCCCGCACACTGAGGCGCGATGTGCCGGAGTCGAGCAGCCGGAAATCAATGGACTCTATACGTGCAGGTTTTGCCACAGCAACTGCTGGCTTTGCTGCCTCGGGCTGCTGGGCAGTGGCGGCCATTGCTCGGGAAGCAAAGCCCGGCCCTGGTTCAAAGGTGACCACCAGCCGGTCGTCAGCAGGGGTAATGGAGTAGGGTACGCCGGCAGCAGGCACCAGGTCGAAGACTACCCGGGCCTTGTCAGGGTAATTGCCGAGTCTGATCTTGTTGACCAGGGGGCTGTCAACCGGCAGAGAATTCCTCCCCACTGCCGCCTTGATTCCCTTGAGATCCAGCACCAGCCGCGGCGGCTTCAGCAGAGGAAAGCTGGTATAGGCCGGCAGCCTGCCGTCTGCCACCAGATATACCTTGACGGTCTGGCCCTCGGTGAAAGGTTTTACGGCCACGATCTTGCTGGCCTCGCCCAGGGGTGCGCTGGTCTGTACAGCTGGCGGAGGGGCAGCCTCTTGCTGGGCAGTGCTTTCCGCCACAGCCGGCTCAGGTGGATAGACCTCCACCTCTGGTTGGGCCTCAGCTGCCGCAGCTTCCAGGGCGAAGCTGACCCTTATTTCATTGTCGTACTGGACAATGTCATAAGGAATTTCCTTCTTCAACCCCACCTCCACCCGCGTCATCGGCAGGGGATCCTGGTTCAATACTGTTGGCTTGATGGAGCTGACGACTTCGTTGTCCACAACAGGCAGCGGAGAGGCAATATTGCCCAGCGTGGTGGCCGGCAGATCAATAATGAGCCGGGGAGGATCCAGGGCCTTGAAGGCGGTGTAGGACAGGGCAGCCGAACCAACGAGCACCATGTCAAGCGTGGTATCGGTACGGTCCAGGCGAATGTCCTCGAGTTCCATAGGGGTGACCGCAGCCGCAACAGGTTTCTCCACCCCCTCTTTGGCAGCAGGCTGCGTATGCGATGGGGTGGCGCAGCTTTGGGCACAGAGCACAAGGGCCAGCAACCCTATGCAGATGAAGCTCCCTCGCTTCAGGTAATCTGGAGCATGCATCATGCCTCTCCTCCTTCCACTGGGCTCGTTTCGGTCACGTTGTTCATTTCCTCATGCCGGGCTCGCCAGAGACTGACGCTCTGTTTTGCCTCGCCCCTTCTGAGGTTGTGGTAGCGTCCACCTTGGCCGCACCAATGTCTCTGTTTGTCGACCACTCGGGCTGGCGTCTCTCCGCCCGAGAAAAATCACCTTCTCTTTTTCTTTCTCTTGGAGCCTTTTTTCTTCTTCTCCGGTGGCTTTTCCACAAACTTGTAAGTCACCGCAGTGCAGTCAGTCTTGAGGATGACTTCATCGCCCTGCCTTTTCAGCAAGGTCATCTTCATGTCGCTGACATTGACTATTCTGTTCAATCTGCTCATGCGATCAAGGAAGGTGGCAACATTGTGATAGGGGCCGGATACCTGCAGTTTCAAGGGAATCTCCGCATAGAAATTCTTGGCCACTTCCTTTTGCGGTTTGAAGAGCAGGAACTCCAGGCCGGCCTGCGCTCCCAGGCTGGAGATGCTTGTCAGCAGGCCAGGGATCTCGTCCTTGTTGGGCAGCAGCTGCAGAGCTTTCTTGAATTTTGCCTCTGTTTCTTTGTACTCTTTCTTGAATTTGCGCAGGTTCTTTTCCACCTGCCGCAGTTTTGCCAGCTGGCTCTGGGCTCTTGACAGGTCATTTCTGAGCGTTTCGAGTTGATTCTTCTGGGGCAGGTAGAAAAGCCAGACAAACCCCGCGAACAAAAGGAGCAGCACAAGCACACAGATGAGCACCTTTTGCAGCCTGGTCAGTTTTGCCAGTCTGCTCCAGGGTAAGCTGGGGAGTTTCACGCTGCCTAGGCCCTTTTTCGCATCTACAGCCATGAGCTCCATTCCTTGTCCCGCATCTGTTTACTTCATGAAGCGCGGGCTGAAAGGTTAGTTGCCGTTTTCATCTTGTCCTGTTTCGGCGTCTCCTTTTTCTTGGGAGGCACCACCTTGCAGGTTAGCTGGAACTCCTTGAGCTTGTATCCTTCGATCACGGTCTGCTTGGATTGCTTCAACACCACCTTGTTGGCATCAATTATCGGTGACCTGGCCAGGGCCTCCATGAACTGGGCGATGGTCTCGTTGCCGCGGGCTATGCCCTCCACAGTCAGGTTGCTGCCTTTCTGCTCCAGCTTGCGTATCCACATCTTGTCAGAGGGCACCAGCGAGGCGAGCTGATCGAGCACCCGCGGCACCAGATCTCGATTGGCCTCCAGGTTCCTGATGATTTGCAGCTTTTGCAGGAGTATCTTTTTTCTCTTTTCCAGGGCCCGCAGTTCCTTCTGCCGGGTCTGATGTCTCTTGATTTCTCGCTCCAGTCTGTTTTTCTCCTGAGTCATGCGAGTGATCTCATTGCTGCGATCTATGTGCACAAAGGCCATCACAGCGACACAGAAGAGAAGCAGCAAGAAAAAGACCGAGACTTCCTTGCGGACGACTTCCTCAACCTTACGTCGGCGTACAGGTAATAGATTGATCCTGATCATTTGTCACCTACCCGTCGGAGTGCAAGGCCTACGGCAACCGCAAACTGGGGAGCCACATAGTCTATGTATTCGGGATCAAAAGTCTTTTGATCTATTTCAATGCTGTGTAGAGGGCTGAAGTGAGCCACCGGGATGTTGGTGTCCTTGCTGAGGAGGCTGTCCAGTCCGGGGAGCCTGGACGAGCCGCCGCTCAGAAAGATCTTGTTGATCACCTCATCCGGGTAGGTGGCATAGAAAAAGTCGATTGCTCGCTTCACTTCAGTAGACCAGCTGGTTGCTGCGGAGACGAACATGGCCTCCAGGTCCTGCAAGGGCACTTTTTCTGTGGAGTGTCCCAGCTTGACCTTTTCAGCCTCCTCATATTCCATGCCGAAGCGCTCCTGGATATCCTGGGTGATCTGGTAGCCGCCGATGGAAGCGTCGCGATTAAACATGGAAACGCCGTTTTTCAGGACGTTGATGTTCATCTTGCTGGCGCCGATGTCCACCAGGGCCACGCCGCCGCTTTCAGCAGTGGGATAGTTGGCCTCGAAGGCATTTTCCAGGGCAAAAAAGTCCACATCCACCACTTGCGGCGTGAGGCCTGCCTGTTTGAGCAGGTTGGCATAATCCTCGATGACCTCTTTCTTGGCAGCCACCAGCATTACTTCCATGCGATCCTCTTTTTCAGGAGAAGACCCCAGGATCTGGAAGTCGATATTGACGTCCTCCACATTGAATGGAATGTACTGTTCTGCCTCCACCTGGATGTTCTCCAGCAGCTCTTCTTCTGTCATCTGGGGCAGATCAATCTTCTTTATAATGACAGAGTAGCCGGAAATGGAGATCGCCACATTTTTCTCCTTCACCTTGAGGTGGCGGAGCAGCTTCTTGATGGCTGTCTGGACTGCCTCGTGGTCTTTGACGGAGCCATCCACGATGACGTTGGGTGGCAGCAGGCTCATTCCCAGGTGTTTGAGCCGGTGGGCGCCTTTGGCAGGCACCAGATGCACGATCTTGACGGCATGCGAGCCGATGTCAAGACCAATGAGCGAGTCTTTTTTCCCGAACATGGCCTCTTCTCTGTAATGGGTAAGCGCCGGGTCTGAACAAAGGGTATATGAAAATTTTTGTCATACTATCGATATATATCTAGAATGTCAAACCTTTTTCTCGATGGCCGGAGAGATTTTAGGGGGCAGCAGAGAGCCATGCTCTCTCCTCGCCAGTGCCTGCCCACAGCGGCAACGTCTCCCTGTTTTTCTGGCTGCCCTCGTCCTTTCCTCCAGCAGCTGCAGCTGGGCAATTTTCCATAGTCACTCTGTTTTCGCCAGAATAAAGCAAAAATCAGGCCAATCGTGTGGCTGCCGCAGCTCGAGCACCCTGCAGCCAGCGGCTGGCTGAGCTCAGAGCAGCAGAGGGTTTGCAGTTGTCAGACAGTCAGCAGAGAAAGCTGCTCAGGCTGGAGCAGCAGCAGTGGAGAAGGCATTTGACCTGTCTGAGTCCGCAGGCCCGGACAGCAATGGTTGACGCTTGGGAGTTGCTATTTAGAAAATTCGTGCTAGACTCGAACCGTTTCGAGCCGCGCTCTGGAGGCAAGCCAATTATCAGGTCCCGTGCTCAGGGCTCAGTTGATATGCAACAGGTGGTTGTGTGAAAGGAACTAGTTTGACATGGCTGGCACAGTAAAACATCGCAAGGAAGCCGTGGACACCGAACCACTGTCAGGAACGAAGATAAAGAAGAAAAGCACCGCCCGCGAATACTTCGAAGCGATTGTCATTGCCATTCTCCTGGCGCTGTTTATCAGGACCTTTGTGGTGCAGGCCTTCAAGATCCCTTCCGGCTCCATGAAGCCCACCCTGCTGGTGGGAGATCACATTCTGGTGAACAAGTTCATCTATGGAGTGAAGCTGCCCTTTACCGACAAGACCCTCATCAAGGTACGCCTGCCCGAGCGGGGAGACGTGATTGTCTTCAAATACCCCCGGGATCCCAGCAAGGACTATATTAAAAGGGTAATTGGTTTGCCGGGAGATCAGGTGCAGCTCGTCAACAACAAGCTGTATCTCAATGGCAAGCCAGTGCCTGATCCGCATGCCTTTTACGGGAATTCACCATACAGCGGCAGCGGTCTGCTGCGAAATTTCGGACCCGTGGTGGTGCCTGCCGGCCATCTCTTTGTCATGGGGGATAATCGGAACGAGAGCGCTGACAGTCGGGTATGGGGCTTTGTCCCCATGTCGTACGTCAGGGGCAAGGCCTTTCTCATATACTGGTCCTGGGATCATGATCATTTCGGGGTGCGCTGGCGCCGTATGGGTGATATTATTCACTAGGGTGTAGCTTTTCGTGCTGCCCAGCAGGATTAATGTGCACATTGTTACCCTCTGGCAGGCAGCCAGGGCAGTGAATGTGAATTATGGACAGCAGTTCTTTCGAGGAAACCATTGAGGCCCTCACCCTGATCAGCAGGGCCATCACCTCCGATCAATACATTGAAGACATCCTGCGCCTCATTGTCATAGTCACTGCCAAGGTGATGAACTCCGAGGTCTGCTCCCTGTGGCTCCTGGACGAAAAGTCCAAGAGGCTCACCATTCGCGCCACCCAGAGCATTGACAGCGACTACATCAAGGAGCGCTCCCTGAAGCTCGGCGAGGGAGTGGTGGGTTTTGTGGCGAAGTCCAATCAACCCTACGAGGTGCTGAATGTGCTCCGGGAGCCCAGGTTCAAGGAAAAAGAGCTGGCCAGGAAAATGGGGTTGGTCTCGATGCTGAGTGTGCCCATGAGTGTAAAGAATAGAGTCGTGGGTGTGATCAACTGTTACACTTCAGAAGAGCACGAATTCAGCGACACTGAAAAAAACCTCTTCACTACTGTGGCAAATCAAGCGGCTGTGGCCATTGTCAACACCGAGCTCATGGTAAAGACCAAGGTGATCCAGGAGGAGCTCGAGTCCCGCAAATTGATCGAGAGGGCAAAAGAGGTGCTTATGCGCAGGCGGAACCTGAACGGTCGAGAGGCGTACCGCTGGATCCAGAAGCGCAGCATGGACTCGCGCAAATCAATGCGCGATGTGGCGGAAGCTATCCTCTTGTCTGAAGGCTTCTAGCGCCACTTTTCACTCATGCCCATTTCAAAACAGTTCAGCGGCCCCCACCTTCCCAAAAAATTCTTGACTTCGTGGACTAATGCAAGTTAATAAAGAGATGAACATCATGTGAGAGTAAATTCCGCATAATGGTGTGCGGTTTTTTGCTTCGACAAAGGCGTCCGTTGCAAGGGTGATCCTCTGTGCACGTGACGCCTTTCGGTTTTTATGAACACCTGAGACTTTTGTTTAGGGTAAGCGCTAGCTTATCTAGAATTGGGAAAGGGGGAATACCAGTATGAATCTTCAACGGCCAAATGCGAATGACGCTACCAAAACATTCAACAGATCCAAATCGGTTGTACCCATGTCCGGCCTATGTTCACGTTGTGTTGATGGTTGTCGAGGGAACTGCGAGGTCTTCAAGGCGGCCTTCCGAGGCCGCGAAGTCATCTACCCTGGTCCGTTCGGTAAGGTAACGGCGGGAGCGGACAAGGACTATCCCATCGATTACTCACATCTCAACATCCAGGGATACGCGATGGGTGCCCGTGGCATGCCTGAAGGAGTTGTTGCCGGCCCGGACACCGCAACCTTTCCTTCGGTGAGTACAGAAACGGAGTACGGCTGGAACAGCAAAGTGAAAATAATGGTGCCTGTATTTACTGGCGCCTTAGGCTCTACAGAGATAGCCCGCAGGAACTGGGAACATTTTGCCGTGGGAGCGGCCATTAGCGGCATTACACTCATTTGCGGTGAGAACGTCTGCGGCATCGATCCCGAGCTGGAACTGGGCAAACATGGTCGGGTAACCAGTGCTCCCGATATGGACCGCCGTATTGAACAGTACCGCCGCTACCATCAGGGTTATGGTGAAATGCTTGTCCAGTTGAACGTCGAGGATACTAGACTCGGCGTTGCCGAGTACATAATAGACAAGCACGGCCTAGACAACGTAGAGCTCAAGTGGGGTCAAGGTGCAAAGTGCATTGGCGGCGAGATCAAAGTCGACAACCTGGAAAGAGCGCAGGAGCTGCAAAGACGTGGCTACATTGTAACTCCAGACCCTTCTTTGCCAGCCAGTCAGCTAGCCTTTGCCAGTGGAGCAATCAAGGAGTTCGAGCGCCACAGTCGACTCGGGTTCCTCACAGAGGAAGGCTTTTACGCTGAGGTCGAACGACTCAGAAATCTTGGTTTCAAGCGCATTACTCTCAAGACAGGAGCCTACGCATTGCGAGAGTTGGCTATGGCTATAAAGTGGGGTTCCAAGGCCCAGATAGATTTGGTCACCATTGATGGAGCACCAGGAGGCACGGGAATGTCACCATGGCGCATGATGGAAGAGTGGGGCATCCCAAGTTTATATATTCACTCTATGGCCTACAAGTTCAGCAAGATCTTGCAGGACAGGGGCGAGAGAGTTCCTGATTTGGCATTTGCAGGTGGATTTTCCAGTGAAGATGGAATATTCAAGGCGCTCGCCCTGGGTGCGCCATTCGTGAAAGCGGTTTGTATGGGCCGGGCCTTGATGATTCCTGGTATGGTGGGTAAAAATATCTCCAAGTGGATGAAGAATGAACTTCCCAAAACAGTGAGTCAATTTGGCACTACCCCGGAAGAGATTTTCATATGCTGGGAGCAGGTCAGTGATATCGTGGGAAAGGATGAAATGAAGAACATCCCACTGGGGGCTGTAGGTATTTTCAGTTACATCGACAAGCTCAGAGTTGGCCTCCAGCAGATGATGGCTGGCGCCCGTTGTTTCTCGGTGCCAGCCATTTCCCGAAACGAGCTCATGTCGCTCACTGAAGAGTGCGCCAAGGTTACTGGTATTCCATACCTTACCGAGTGCTATCTAGAGGAAGCCATGGAAATTTTGAATGGCTGACAAAGCCCTTGTTGCATGCAGGTAGAGACCCAGCGTAGCCAGGTCTCTTTTGGGGACGGAGTTTTATAGCGGTTCTTGAGCTACCGACTATTGGTTGTCGCCTCAGAACTTGACAGAAGCGATTTTCTAGCCACGATCCAGTGAAATGGCCCATTTTCCGATTATCTTTGTCGAGGATAGATTTCAACCGTGCTGCCAATCGGAACAAGTCGGATCTATTGGGTCGAGGCTAAAGAGCTTTTCCTTACGGAGAAGGCAGTCTTAACACGTTGCCGTTACCCCTTCACCTCCAGGGCCACGGCCATGGTTACGATGCCGGTTTCGTCTGTGGGTTACGTCATTCGGCGAATCCTGGAACCGTTGCCGCGAACCCTTGCCGATACCGGCTTCGTGACCGTTGCCCTCGACGTCTTCACCAGCAAGCAATAGGCACAGGCCATATAAACACGTTGCGATAGCCGTCTGCCGATACGGACTTCGCAGCCGTGGCCCTGAGACGACAACTCAATACCCGACACCCGACACCTGATAACTGATAACCGACAACCGATAACCAATAACCCCTACTCCGGAATATTCGGCAGGGTGGTTATCTCGCCCTTGTAGTTCTTCAGGGTATATTCCTTCTCATTCTTGTCCACAATGTAGTAGTCGGGCATCAGCGGAATCTTGCCGATGTTGGTCGCTATGACGTACATGGGCTGGGCCAGACCCGTGGTGTGGCCGCGGATGGCGTCTCGGATGAGCTCTGCCCCCTTCTCCACCGGCGTGCGGAAGTGGTCGATTCCCGGGGCAGGCTCACAGTAGAAGACATAGTATGGTCTGATCCTGACCGCCAGCAGCTTCTGGTGCAGCTTCCTGAAGGTGTCCACGTCGTCATTTATGCCTTTCAGCAACACTGCCTGGTTGCCCACATTGACCCCGCAGGAGAGGAGATCAAAGACTGCCCTGGCGGTCTCCTCGGTGAGTTCCTTGGGGTGGTTGCACTGGGTGTTCACCCAGATCGGCACCTTGTGGTAGACGCCGAGCACTTTCTTGAGGCCGTCAGTGATCCGCTGCGGCAGCACAATGGGCGTGCGGGTGCCGAAGCGAATCATCTCGATGTGGGGTATCTCGCGCAGTTTGCGAATAATGTACTCGATCTTTTCGTCCGAGAGCACAAAAGGGTCGCCGCCAGTGACGAGCACGTCGCGAATTTCCTGGTGCTCCCGGATCCACTGCAGGCCCTCCTCCACATCCATGCGGAGCTTGAGATCGCGGTCCACCACCAGTTCCTTGCGAAAGCAATGCCTGCAGTAATTGGCGCACATATCTGTAATGGTGAAGGCAATGCGATCGTAGTACTGCCGGGCAATGCTGTCGGGCCTCACCTCGTCGGTGGCACGGTTTTCCTTCCAGATCAAGTAGTTGGGAATGCCATAGCGATTTTCTTTCTCTTTCACGGAAGGCACCACCTGCTTTCTGATGGGGCAGTTCGGGTCGTGGCGATCCATCAGGGAGGCAAAGTATGGTGTGGTACCCCACTTGGTATTCAGGGTGGTGATGCCCTCTTCCTCCTCGGGTGAAACGTTGATGTATTGCTTGAGCTTTTCAAGGGTGTTTACACTTTCCTGCAGCTGGACGATCCACTCTTCCATTTCCTGTTACTCCTCTGGGGCGGCAGTCTCTTTCTTGCCGCTGTCAGGGTCCGCAAAGATGGCCGACAATACACCGGGCATCCAGACAGAGTAAGAGCTGCTCTCTTCTTTCTGATGCCTGTGGCCTGTCTGCCGTGCCCTGGTGGTGTTCGGCGCTCCGGACCAGTTCATATGTGCAAGTACTTCTGGTGTTCTCTGGGAGTCACATGGGTTCGGTGCTCTTCCCAGTCAGCTATTTTCAGGCCTAGATAGTTGTTGTAGATGCGCTCTCCCAGTATTTCTTTCAGCAGTCGGCTCCTTTCCGCCTCCACCAGGGCTTCGTACATTGACCTGGGCAGATAGCGTCTGTCCCACACCCGGTACTTTCTTCTCTTTTTGTAGGTGCTGCCAATGTCAGGTTCACCGCAGTCGAGGCCCTCCTTTATGCCCTGCAGCCCCATGCTGATCAGCGTGGCAAACTGCAGGTAGACATTGCCGGTGGGATCAGGATTTCTCAGCTCGATTCTGGTGCTCTGTGGGTTGCTGGTGTAAGGTACCCGCACCATCGAACTCCTGTTTTTCAAGCCCCAGCCCCTCACCACAGGGGCCTCTCTTTCCAGGACATAGGCTTTGTAGGAATTGAAGGTCGAGGCCATAATAATAGAGGTCTCCCTGGCATATTTCAATATGCCGCCGATGAATTGTCGGGCGAATGGAGTCAGGTTGTGTACTGCCTCGGGGTCGTAGAACCGATTGTTGCCCTGCAGATCCATCACAGAGAGATGGATGTGGAAGGCGTTTCTGTTCTGGCCGTCAAAGGGTTTGGGCATCAGGGTAGCGTGCAGGCCGTACTCTGCCGCCACTTTGTGCATCACATAATTGAAGAGCACGGTTCTGTCAGCCACTGTCAGAGGGTCGCCGCACTCCAGATTTATCTCGTGCTGCGAAGCAGTGACTTCATGGTGCGCCTTCTCGAACTGAATGCCGCAGTCGGCCAGCACCTCGATGATCCGCTTCCTGACTATCTCGCCCTTGTCGTGGGGATCGGCATGGAAATAGCCGGCGCTGTCCGAGTGAATGTCTTCATGGAATTCGTTGCCCTTCAACAGGAAGAACTCGTGCTCCGGACCCACCAGGAATTTGCAGCCATAGTCGGCTTCAGCTCTGCTGAGAACATTTTCCAGTACAGCTCGGGCGTCCGACTTTGAACGCTCCCCCTGTGCATTGATGATCTTTCCAATAAAAAAGGCCAGGTTTTCCTGGCTGAAGCTGATTACCTTGAAGCTTTCCGGCAGCGGCACCAGGAGGCGGTCGCTGTCGTCCACCGTGGTAATGCCCGCAATGGAGCTGCCGTCGAAGCCTATGCCGTGCTGCAGGATGCCTTCGATGTTGGCCGGATTTATTGGCAAGCTTCTGGGTCTGCCATTGAGATCCGTGAAGAAGATCTTGGTAGAGTCTACCTTCTTGAGCTTTTCTCTGATTTGCTTTACCGTTGACATTTTAACTGTGGGCTCCTTTCCTGTTGAAATTGTCTTTGCGGGAGCGCAGCTTTCTGCCGCACCTCGTCGAGAGCGCTGCTCCAGGTGCTGGTTTTTGCTGGCTTCGGCCAGCCTGTCCTGGACAACCTGCACCCCCTCATTTTCAGTTTGACGGGAATACTAGTAAATTGTTATGTAAAAATGCAACAAAATTTTTTTATGAAGGATTTTTTTCATGCCATTCCAGGAACTGCTTGTGGAAAATCGCGTTCGACTCACTCCTTCCCAGAGACGGATCATGCAGTACATCATGAACCACTACGAGGAGGCCATCTTCCTCACTGCTTCTGAACTCGCTCGCAGAGTGGAGGTGAGCGAGGCCACAGTGGTGAGATTGGCGCAGGCACTGGGGTTTGACGGCTATCCCGGCATGCAGAAAAAATTCCGCCAGGCTCTGCAGGACAGGCTGTCCACGGTAACCCGGCTGGAACAGACCGTAGACAGGGCAGGACACGAGGGAGATGTGGTGCTGCGAGTCCTGCAGGAGGACATCCAGAATCTCTCCCACACCCTGAGGGATATCTCCATCGAAATCTTTGCCCAGGCAGTGGCAGACCTGCAGGCTGCCAGGAGGATTTTTGTGGTTGGGCTGCGGGGGGCCCATGCGCCGGCCCTGACCCTGGCCACCTATCTTCGCTTTCTCGGCAAGCAGGCCCAGCTCCTGATGCCGGGCCATGGAGAATTGTGGGATCTTCTCCAGGGATTGACGGCAGCGGATCTGGTGCTGGGCATCAGTTTTCCCCGCTACACCCGGCTCACCCTGGAGATTGTAGAGTATGCCTGGTCGCAGGGAGCCCGGGTGGGGGTAATCACGGATTCGCCACTGTCGCCCCTGGCCCGCCACGCCAACTGGGTGCTTACAGCGCACTGCGGGCTGGACTCCTTTATCGAATCCTTCACTGCTGCCACCAGCCTGGTAAATGCGCTGCTCACGGCGATGAGTGTGCAGGACCCCGACAGAACGCTGCATATTTTACGAGAGCGCGAGGCTCTCTGGGAGGAGAAAAGAGTCTACACCACCAATCCCGGGCAGCGCAAGGTGCGGCTGGCGGCTGCGCCTTCGGCTGCCTCGGGTTATCAGTTCTCAGGTTTCAAAAACCAATTCGTAGGAGAGGCTCTATAGCCACGACCTGATAGATCAGGCCTTTTCCGCTTTGAAGGCTAGGAGGCTTCCGGCTTCGCCTGCGGCTTCCGGCTACGTCAAACTTCGCCGTGACAAGAGGAGGCTGGGTCGGGTTATCAGTTATCGGCAGGTATCACGGCAATATGTTGGTAGCCGCAGGCTTTAGCCTGCGTTGTCCTGTGTTGATATCTATTTCTGCGCCCTGGGCCTTCTACCGTTGCGAGGGCATTGGGCTCAGGGCGCAAGGCGCAGGGCAAAAAGCTGTGAGGGTTATCAGGTATTGGTTGTCGGCATAGGGGACAGCGGTTGGTGCGGCCACTGCCCTGTGTCTTCAATCAGGGCCTCGGGCATCAACCGCTAACTCGGTGCAAGCGCCAGCCTGCTGGATGCGGCCTCGTGAAAAGAATATT